>JAZOQS010000118.1:0-9703 GCA_045656205.1 Clostridia bacterium
TTAGGTTCTGGTGGCACCCCCGTGCAGGTTCAAGTCCTGTCACCTGTACCACGTCGCGGCGAGCCTTTTTACTTGCCGCAACCTTAAAAGTTTGCGGCGTCGTCTTATCGGCTGCCGCTCCTTAGCCCCAGAAAGCATAGCTTCCCGGGGTCCCCAATTTATAAAATGGCGAGCCTTTTTGCTTGCCGCTACCCAAACTTAATACATCCTTATCAAGAGTGGTGGAGGGAACGGCCCTGTGAAACCCGGCAACCTGACATAAAGTCCAAGGTGCCAAATCCGGCTTTAAGGCAAAGATGAGGGAAACTTTTTCCTCCTGCCCTTCAGGAGGCTTTTATTTTTTTAGAAAGGAACTTACTATTATGAACAGAACATTTTTTACATCCGAATCTGTTACGGAAGGTCATCCCGATAAAATTTGTGACCGAATTTCAGATTCTGTACTTGACGCAATTTTAGCACAGGACCCCAAAGCTAGAGTAGCCTGCGAAACTGCAGTTACAACAGGTATGATTCTCCTTATGGGCGAAATTACAACAACAGCAAGTGTGGACATTCCTGCCGTTGCAAGAAAGGCCGTTTTAGACATCGGTTACGACCGTGCAAAATATGGTTTTGACGGTGCAACCTGCTCTGTGCTCACTTCAATAGACAAGCAGTCTCCCGATATTGCAATGGGCGTTGACAAGGCTGCCGAATCAAAAGAGGGTTCGGATGCATATTACGACGAAATTGGTGCCGGCGACCAGGGTATGATGTTCGGCTATGCCTGTGACGAAACCCCCGAGCTTATGCCCATGCCCATTTCTCTTGCTCACCACCTTGCAATAAAACTCACAGAGGTAAGAAAAAACGGCACACTCCCCTATCTCCGTCCCGACGGAAAAACTCAGGTTACTGTCGAATATGTTGACGGTGCTCCCACAAGAGTTGATGCTGTTGTAGTTTCAAGTCAGCACGACCCGGAAGTTACTCTTGAGCAGATTCGTGAAGATATTGAAAAATATGTTATCCGTGAAGTAATTGACGCAAAACTTCTTGACGAAAACACAAAAATATATATCAATCCTACCGGCAGATTTGTTGTCGGCGGTCCTCAGGGTGACAGCGGCCTTACAGGCAGAAAAATTATTGTTGACACATACGGCGGTTATGCTTGCCACGGCGGTGGAGCATTCTCGGGTAAAGACCCCACAAAGGTTGACAGAAGTGCAGCTTATGCAGCAAGATATGTTGCGAAAAATGTTGTTGCTGCAGGTCTTGCTAAAAAATGTGAGGTGCAGATTGCATATGCCATCGGCGTTGCTCGTCCCCTTTCCGTTCATGCAAACACCTTCGGCACAGGAACAGTTTCCGACACAGAAATTGAAGCAGCAGTAACAAAGGTATTTGACCTCCGTCCTGCCGCTATCATTGATAAACTCGACCTTCGCAAACCCATCTACGCTCCCCTCTCCGCTTACGGACACCTCGGACGCGAAGATCTGGGACTTAAGTGGGAACTCACCGATAAAGTTGACGAACTTAAAAAAGCATTATAAAATAATATTTAAAAGGACAACCTTAAGGGTTGTCCTTTTTTTAACAAAATTTTCTCTCCGGCATAATATAAAGTATAGAAAGTTCAGCCGGAAAGGAAGAAGTTTATGGGCAGACGAATTGCAATTGTTGGCGGAGATATGCGGCAGATTACGGTTGGGGAATGTTTTGCAAAAGACGGGTTTGATGTTTCGGTTTATGGTTTTAAGCGCGAAGTTGTTCCAACTCCTCTTACCGCGAGCGAAAGTTTAAGTCATACTCTTGACAACTGCAAAACTGTTATTTTAGGAATAACCCCCTGCGATGAGGAAATGCACATTCTGACCCCCTTTTGGGATAATGTTCTTTCTGCCGACTGTTTGGTTTCTCATCTTTCACACGGGTGCACTGTCATTGGCGGCAAGCTTTCTCCCGCTTTCATAAACCTTTGTGAAAATCGCGGAATTTCCATCATTGATTATGCCTGCCGGGAAGATTTTGCGGTTTTAAATGCCGTTCCAAGTGCGGAGGGTGCAATTGCAATTGCAATGCATGAGCTTCCGGTTACTCTTCACGACTGCAAGTGCATTGTGACAGGGTTTGGTCGCATTGGCAAAATCCTCGCCCGTCAGTTGCACTCTTTAGGGGCGGATGTTACCTGCACGGCACGAAAAAGTCAGGACCTGGCGTGGATAAAAGCTTTTGGTTATAACGCTGTCCACACCGATAACCTTATAGGCTGTGTTCATAATGTCCCGGTTATTTTCAACACAGTTCCAAACCATATTTTCGGTCGCGAAATTTTAAGAAACATTCGTCCCGGAGCATTAATAATTGACCTCGCTTCAAAGCCGGGCGGTGTTGATCTTGAAAGTGCCGAGGAACTTTGTATCAAAGTTATCTGGGCACTGTCCCTGCCGGGGAAAACCTCTCCTGTTACTGCCGGAAAAATAATAAAAGATACTATAGCTAACATACTGAGCGAAATATAAAGGAGGAATTTATATGACTCTGGAAGGTCTTGATGTAGGTTTCGCAGTGACAGGTTCATTTTGCACACTGGCTAAAGCCATTGAGCAGGTAAAGGTGCTGGTGGATGCAGGAGCAAATGTTTTTCCCGTTATGAGTGAAATGGCTGCCGGTATCGACACCCGTTTCGGCAGTGCCGACTATTTTAAATCTCAACTGCGAGAGCTGACCGGCAACGAAATTATAAGTACCATCAAGGAAGCCGAACCAATCGGCCCTAAAAAGTTGTTTGATGCGCTTATCATAGCTCCCTGTACCGGCAACACTCTCTCAAAGCTTTCTGCTGGAATTACAGACAGCTCTGTCACAATGGCGTCAAAAGCACATCTGCGAAACGGCAGACCTCTGCTGATTGCAATTTCAACAAACGATGCTCTGGGCGCAAGTTACCGGAATATCGGTCAGCTTTCAAATGTTAAAAATATATTTTTTGTACCTTATGGTCAGGATGACCCATTTAAAAAGCAAACCTCAATGATAGCTGATTTTTCAATGATAAAACCGGCTCTTGAAGCAGCTCTTTCAGGCGTTCAGCTTCAGCCGGTTATAATAAAACACCCACTCTGACGAGTGGGTGTTTCTATTAAAGGTCAAGTTTTAAATCATTTTGTTTAATCCAGCCGATTTTTCTTAAGATAAGTCCAACTGTCCAGCAGATAATTGCCGGAAGAAGAAAATGTGTGATAAGCATCCCTGTCCAGTTTCCTATCGTAGCTACGCCGTCTTTAGCCCAGCCTGTATACATACCAATCTGACCGACAAATCCGCAGGTACCCATACCGGAAGATACTGCCGCTCCGTTCATTTCAAGTTTGAAAATACAAGTTGAAACAGGACCTGTAATAGCCGATGTAACAATTGCTGGAATCCAGAGTTTAGGATTTTTCACAAGGTTACCCATTTGAAGCATACTTGTACCAATACCCTGGGCTAAAAGTCCGCCCCACTTATTTTCTTTAAAGCTCATCACGGCAAATCCTACCATATGAGCACAACAACCTGCAAGAGCCGCTCCGCCGGCAAGGCCTGTAAGCCCGAGTGCCGCACATATTGCCGCACTTGAAATGGGAAGTGTCAGCGCAATACCTACAACGACAGAAATTATAATACCCATCCAGAATGGCTGAAGTTCGGTCGCCCACATAATAAAGCTACCGACTGCACTTGCCGCTTTGCCTATGTATGGTGCGCACCACATTGAAAGAAGTACGCCGATTACTATTGTTACAATGGGAGTTACAAGTATATCAAGCTTTGTTTCTTTGCTTACTGCTTTGCCGAATTCTGCCGCAATTATGGTGATGATGAGTACTGCAAGAGCACCGCCCGCTCCGCCGAGTGTGTTCGCAGCGTATCCAACAGTGGTCAGTGAAAAAAGTACAAGTGGCGGGCATTTCAGTGCAAAACCGATAGCAATCGCCATCGCGCTGCCCTGCACACTTTTCGCAAATGTGCCTATTTCGTCAAGCACCGGAACATTCAGTTGTTGACCGATTGTTGACAAAATTGTCCCGATAAGCAGTGATGCAAAAAGGCCCTGCGCCATGGCAGACAGTGCATCTATGCCATATCTTTTAGCTGAAAATTCAATGTTTTTCCTTTTTAAAAACTCTTTTAGTTTTGCCATTTTTGTCCCTTCATTTCTGTGTAATATAGTATGTTATTCGGTTGCCTTTGGCAACTCATCATAGTTTTCGTAACTTAGATTCAGTATTAGTCCAAGCAGTATAAAAAACTCCGGATCGTACAAATATGTTCCCGTAATCATGAGCTTCGGAAGTGTGAGAGAAGCAAATACAAACAATATGTTATAAACTTTCTTGCTCCGGCTCTTAAGGTATGCTTTTATCAAATGATAAATCAACCATATGCAGATAAACCCGCCCAGAAAAATACCAAAATGCATCAAAAGATCCATAAACAGATTGTGTGCATATGTTCCTTGTGTACCTATCGGTTTTATACCATTTATTTTTTCAAAAAGCATCGGCATGGAGCCTGCCATCCCGTAGCCAAATATAGGATTCTCCAACACAACTTCCCAAGAACATTTTAAAATGTCTCCTCGTCCGCTGTCATCCTGCAAAGTTCCTTCAAAAAACTTTTCAACGGTACGGCTGTGGTATCCGTATTCATCCAGTACTGTAGCGATTTTACCCATAATAAATTCAATATTAAAAAAAACAAGGGCTGCTATCACAAAAAACAGAAGTTTCACAGCTATATTTGTATTTTTACTCAACATAAGTTCAAGCAACAAGTAAACCAGTACACACAGGAGCGCTCCACGGCTGCCTGTGACCATAAGAATAACCATAGCAACTGGGGCTATCCCCCAAAACATAATATTTTTCTTATGTATAGCAAGCCAGAATGCCGAAATAACAAAAACTAAATTGTTATATGAAAAGGACATATATCCAATTCCCATTTGATCAGTTATATCGCCATTTATATTCAGATATGATAAAATAAAAAAAGTTAATAATCCCAACATGGTAAACGGCATAGAAACCGATTGAAACTTCTTCCAGTCTGTAAAGTGAGATATGCAGATTATTCCACAAGATCCATATATCAGCACCGGCGAAAAAAAGGACCCGCTGAGTAGTCTCCTGCAATCTTCATTTAAAATATAGCTCAAAAACCATGCCATAGTTATAAAAACAACAAGAAGAAATTCTCTGCGCTGGAGTTTTTTAAGTGCCGTTGCTGTACCGAGAAGCATAAAAAATGCTGTTAATATTCCAATTATCGCACTATCCCATACAACAGGATTTTCCAGGACTGTATTGAATATTCTGTTGACATTATAACTGATTCCGCGAAGACCAATAATTGCCCACAGAGCAAGAGCCGTCCATGTTTCATCATGAACGCCGAAAAATGTTCTTTTTTCTCTGTACAACTCTGCCATACGGAATCACCTTCTTTTTTAAATATACTTATTTTATTGTATCACCAACTTTTTGTTTTGTCAATAACAAGAGCAGGCGGAGAAATATCTTCTCCGCCCATATATTTCATTTTTTTACAAGGTATTTTCTCACATCTATTGATACCGCAAATATTATTATAAGCCCTTTGATTATATACTGATAATAGGGACTTACCCCTATAAAATTAAGCCCGTAATTGATAAACTGTAAAATCAGCGTTCCTATAAGAACTCCGGGAATTGTCCCGATGCCGCCGGAAAAAGAAACCCCACCGACCACACAAGCCGAGATTGCATCAAGCTCGTAGTTTATCCCTGTGTTACTTGTGGCAGAACCGACACGACCTGCCTCTAAAAATCCCGCAAGACCATAAAGCACCCCTGAAATGATAAAAATTATCATTATGTTTTTCACAATATTGACACCCGACACTGCAGCCGCCTCCGGGTTGCCACCTATCGCAAACATATTTTTACCAAGTGTCGTTTTGTTCCAGATAAACCACATGATAACCGCAACGATTATCAGATAAAATATCAGATACGGAAGTTCAACACTTCCAAGTTTAAGCGAACCGGTTACAAATTCTATATATCTCTCATCAAGATTAGCTACCGGCTGCGCGCCGAGCGGTGGGCGGTCAATATATATACACGAAATTCCATATGCAATAAGCTGTGTTCCGAGCGTAATAATAAAAGCATGAACCTTGAGTTTTGCTACCCCAAACCCATTTATGGCTCCAAAAATGGCACCTATAATTACAGAAATTATAAGCGGAACTATAAGCGGAAGTGCAGGAAGGTCGGGATACATTCTCGCCGCATATGTGGATGACTGCAGAAGCGAAGCGGAAATTATTGCGCAAAGACCCAGCACTCTTCCGACAGAAAGGTCCGTCCCCTTAAGAACAATAAGTCCTGCCACCCCAAGAGCAAGAATGCCCCTGGTTGATGCCTGGCTCAATATATTTGTTATGTTTTTCAGCGAAATAAAGGACGGGTCTGCCAGAATAACTGCCAGAATCATAGCCCCAAGCACTATATAAAGTGCATAATCAAGCAGTATTTCGCTAATTTTTCTTCCCTTAACTTTTGTATCTATCATTGGCTTTCTCTCCCCATCTCGCTATTACAGATATTTGGCGGACAGCTCTAAGATTTCTTCCTGAGTTATATCCTTAACATCTCTTATTCCGGCAACCCTGCCGTTCGACATAACAAGTATCCTGTCGCATATTCCCAAAAGTTCCGGCATCTCCGAAGACACCATAATAACTCCCTTGTTTTTATTGGCAAGATCAATAATAAGCTGGTAAATCTCATATTTTGCCCCTACGTCAATACCTCTTGTAGGCTCATCTAAAAGCAGAACCTCCGGTTCGGTCAGAAGCCATCTTCCGATTATAACCTTTTGTTGATTTCCTCCCGAAAGTGTTCTGATGTGCGTTTTATCAGACGGTGTTTTAACCCTCATACTGTCAATAACCCACCGGGTTGCGCCTTTAATTTTTCTATCTTTTAAAACTCCGCCCACCGCATACTTTTTTATATTTGCAATAACAGAATTAAACTCTATGCTGAGCATTTCAAATATGCCGGTAGCACGTCTTTCTTCCGTTATAAGTGCAAATCCGTTTTTTATTGCCTGTGCAGGATTTTTATTGTTTTTAAGTTCGGAATGCAGAAAAATATCTCCCGATCGTTTTTTCGCCATTCCGAAAATGGTTTCCAAAAGCTCGCTTCTCCTCGACCCTACAAGTCCCGCAACTCCTAAAATTTCGCCCTTTTTCAGTTCAAAAGACACATTTTTTACAGCAGGCGGGTACAACCCGCTCAGATTCTTAACCTCCATAATTATTTCGGACGGCTTATTTGTTTTGATGGGAAATCTGCTTGACAAATCTCTGCCCACCATAAGCTTTATAATTTTATCTGTCGTGATATCTTCGGCACTTGCAGTATTTACCCATTTCCCGTCACGCATTACAGTAACTTCATCACAGATTTCCAGAATTTCCTCCATCTTATGAGAAATGTAAATAATCCCGCATTTTTTCTCTTTGAGTTTTCTGATGATTTTAAAAAGATGTCCTACCTCTTCTTCATTAAGGGAAGATGTAGGCTCATCAAGAACAAGAATTTTGGCGTCATATGACACTGCCTTTGCAATTTCAACCATCTGACGCTGTGAAACCGAAAGTTTTGACATTTTTATTTTCGGGTCAACATTAATTTCAAGTTCTTCAAAGATTTTTTCGGTATCTTTAAACATTTTTTTGCGGTCTACCTGAAGTCCTTTTTTAGGATATCTCCCAAGCCAGATATTGTCCATAACATCCCTCTGGAGCACCTGGTTAAGTTCCTGATGAACCATGGCTACTCCATTTTCAAGTGCCTGTGCAGGACTGTTGAAATTAATTTTTTCTCCGTCAATAAAAATGTCTCCCGCATCCTCTTTATACACACCGAAAAGGCATTTCATCAGCGTAGATTTTCCGGCACCATTTTCTCCCATAAGAGCATGAACGCTCCCTTTTTTTAAATAAAGTTTAGCATTGTCAAGCGCTTTAACTCCCGGAAACTCCTTGCAAACGCCTTCCATTTTCAATATATAGTCCTGCACACTTTCACCGCCTTACTGTCCTGTATATGGCTGATAAGGAATTCTCACCGCAACGCCGGTATCATCATATTTATACTCGCTGTCTTCAAGAAAATCTCTGTCTTCAGCCACATTCATAGCAAGAGTTATAAGAGCCTCTGCCATAGCCTCACCATCCTGAAGAACTGTCCCCGACATATATTTTTTTGAAATGAGTTCTCTTGCCGCGTCTGTAGCATCAACTCCCACCACGGGAATAAATTTTGACTCGTCGCCTTTGTTGAATCCTGCCGCCTGAAGTGCCGCTATTGCTCCCTGCGCCATTCCGTCATTGTTGGCAATAACCATTTCTATTTTGTCGCCATATTTTGTAATCCACGCTTCCATGGCACGATTAGCCTGCTCGGTATCCCAGTTTGCAACCTGAAGACCAAGCTCCTGAACCTCAATCCCGTTTTCTTTAACAGTATTCACTGAATATTCCGTTCTGGCAACTGCTTCGGGGTTGTCCGGCTCACCCTTGAACATTACATACTGCATTTTTCCGTCACCGTTGGTGTCATATTTTCCGGTTTTCCAGAGATCAACAATAATTTCTCCCTGAATAACACCTGCATCCTTGGCATTGGTTCCTACAAAACGTGCTTTATCATAACTTTTTATTACATTTGTATCCGGTTCACGGTTAAAGAAAATAACCGGCACGTCCGCCGCTTTTGCCTTATTTACAATTGTAGACGCAGCACCGATATCAACCATATTTACAAGGAGAACGTCTATATCCTTCTGAAGAAGCAAATCCACCTGGTCATTCTGTGTACCCTGGTCCCCTTTGCCGTCATTAAGATAAAGTGTCGCTCTGCCTTTTGCCTTTGCTTCAAGTGCCTGACGAACGGTTGAAATATAGGTGTCATCATATTTATATATAAGCACACCGATTTTTTCTTCCCCGCCTTCGGCAGGATTTTCTGCCATGTTGCTATTGCCACAGCCCGTCAGAATTAATGATAATATTAAAATAAAAGCAAATGAAATTTTTTTCATTTTCACAACCTCTTTCTTTTTGTTTTCGCTAAATATTCTTTTCAAAAAATGTTTATACTATACATATCAAAAAATATTTTGAAGGTGATTAAATGAAAAAACATATAGGAAAACAAACGATCCGATTTGAAAATCCGCCATCGGTGAAGTCCTATTATGCAATAGTTTCAAAAAAAGAAGCGGAAGGTCCTTTGGGCGAATATTTTGAAAATGTTCAGCAGGATGTTATGTTTGGTGAAGAGTCCTGGGAGCAGGGCGAAAGCAAGTTTTTAAAAACTGCCATGCAGGAAGCGATAAAAAAAGCCGGTCTTACCGAAAAAGATATTGATTATATCTTTTCCGGCGACCTGATTAATCAATGCTTCAGCAGTCATTTTGCAGTACGTGATATTGATACGCCATTTTTTGGAATATATGGTGCCTGCTCAACAATGGCAGAAAGTCTGTCTCTTGCCGCTATGACGGTGGACGGCGGATTTGCAGAAAATGTTCTGGCGGCAACATCAAGTCATTTCTGCTCGTCCGAAAAACAGTTCAGAATGCCCCTTGAATATGGCGGTCAACGTACG
>JAZOQS010000119.1:0-6456 GCA_045656205.1 Clostridia bacterium
GGTATGTAAGCGAAAGTTCTGTCTTTAGAACTTGCGATACATTTTGCATCGCCGTATTTCTGAGCTTCTTCAAAAGCTTTTTTGGAGAACTGACCGGAAACAACATAGTCAGCTTTTCCGTTTTTCATCAGATTGAGCGGAACAGCCGCAAACTGTGTCGAAGCACCACCCTGAAGGAAAAGCACTTTGTAATTGTCCGGAATGTTCATAAGCTCACGAAGATCTTTTTCTGCTTCTTTGATGATTTCATCATAAACAGCTGAGCGGTGGCTCATTTCCATTACTGACATACCACTACCGTTATAGTTTGTCATTTCCTGTGCACACTTTTCGAGCACTGGAAGGGGTAACATAGAAGGACCTGCCGAAAAATTAAATACTCTCTCCATTTTTATATCTCCTTTAAAATAAATTACTCATGATGATGTGAGCAGTTGTCACAGCAACCGTCACAAATTCTTTTTGTAAGTTCATTTTCAATACCCTGACGTTTGAAGTAGTCAGCAATGGCAGCTTCAATAGCTTCCTTTGCAAGTACTGAACAATGAATTTTTGCAGCCGGAAGACCGCCAAGTTCATCAACAACCTGCTGATTTGTAATTTCAAGTGCCTCTTCAACGGTTTTACCTTTTACCATATCGGTAGCAACCGAGCTTGTGGCAATGGCTGCTCCGCAACCGAATGTTTTAAAGCTTATATCTTTTATTTTGCCGTCTTCGATATACATATACATTTTCATGATATCTCCGCATTTAGCGTTACCGACGGTGCCTATTGCGTTGGCATTTTCAAGTTCCCCACTGTTGTGCGGATTTGTAAAATGCTCCATAACTTTTTCTGTGTACATTATCTATTCCTCCCAGAGTGGTGACAGTGAGCGAAGTTTTGCCACTATCTCTTCAAGTTTATCAACAAAATAATCTATTTCCGCGTATGTGTTTTCATCCGAAAGTGTTACTCTTACAGACCCATGCGCAATCTCGTGCGGAAGTCCGATTGATAAAAGCACGTGTGACGGGTCGAGTGACATTGATGCGCAGGCACTTCCGCTTGAGCATGCAATACCTTTCATATTTAGCATCAGAAGCAGGCTTTCTCCCTCAATGCACTCTATCGAGAAGTTTGCATTGCCGGGAAGTCTTTTTGTAAGATGACCGTTGACTCTCACCCTTGGAATTCTCGAAACAACACTTGCGATAAGATAATCTCTCATCTGTGCAACCTTGAGGTAATTTTCTTCCATCTGCATATGTGCCATTTCAAGAGCCTTAGCCATACCTGCCATAAACGGAACATTTTCCGTTCCTGCACGTTTGCCGGACTCCTGACCGCCGCCATTTATAAGATTATTAAGACGAGTGCCTTTTTTTACATAGAGCGCGCCGATTCCTTTAGGACCGTGGAACTTATGCGCCGACATTGAAAGCATGTCAACTGCAAGCTCGCGGACATTTATGGGAAGCACCCCGGTAGCCTGAACTGCGTCAGTATGGAATTTTATTCCCTTTTCCTTTGCAACCATGGCAATTTCAGCTATTGGCTGAATTGTGCCGATTTCGTTATTTGCAAACATTACAGAAATGAGAATTGTCTTGTCTGTAATTGCCGCTCTGATATCTTCAGGGTTAATTATACCATCCTTATCGGGTTTTACATATGTTACCTCAAAACCCTCTTTTTCAAGAGCCTGACAGGTGTGAAGAACTGCGTGATGCTCAAACGCTGTGGTAATAATATGATTGCCCTTTTCTTTAAGCGCATAGGCAGTGCCTCTTATCGCCCAGTTATCAGCTTCACTGCCCGAACCTGTAAAGAAAATTTCCTTCGGGTCTGCGCCGATAAAATATGCAATTTTTTCTCTTGCCTCATCCACAAATTTTTTCGCTTCCTGCCCCATTGTGTAAAGTGAGGAGGGATTACCGAACTGATTTGTGAATATCGGCAGCATTTTTGCAACTACTTCAGGCTTAACCTGAGTGGTTGCAGCATTATCAAAATAAATCTGCTTCAATTTATATCATCCTTCTGAGTAACTTGTTAAAAATTTTGACACCTACCATTATACTATTACTTTGTCAAATTTGCAATAGCTTTTTTCAACAATAAATAGAAATATACTTTATTATTTTTTAACATGTTACATATATAATATTCAAAATTAGCTATTGAACTTTGAAAACTATTGTGTTATCATAAATATATCGGAGGTGTTTTACTTGAATTATATCCCACCTTTATCAGAGCTTATCGAGGCTTTTGCAAGGCTTCCCGGCATTGGCAAAAAAACCGCGGCAAGACTTGCTTTTCACATACTTAAAATGCCCGATTCTTACGCAAAAAATTTCGCAGACGCTCTCATAAATGCAAAGAAAAATATAACATACTGTGAAACCTGTAAAAACCTTACAGATGTTTCCCCTTGTGCACTCTGCTCGGGGCACAGACGTGACAGGTCGGTAATATGTGTTGTCGAAAGCCCAAAAGACGTTCTGGCTATTGAAAAAACCGGTGACTTCAGCGGACTTTACCATGTTTTGCATGGAGTTATCTCCCCTATGGATAACATCGGTCCGGACGACATTTTTGTAAAAGAACTTGTAAGTCGCATAACTGCCGAAGTAAAAGAGGTTATTGTTGCTACAAACCTGACCGTCGAAGGCGAAGCGACCGCAATTTATATTTCAAGACTTCTTACTCCTCTCGGCGTAAAGGTAACTCGAATTGCCCAGGGAATTCCGGTTGGTGGAGACCTTGAATATGCGGACGAAATAACTCTTTCAAAATCCATTGAAGCAAGACGGGAAATATAAATTACCGGCTGTATTTTTATTAATTTTTCATAAAAATCAAAATAGGACTGGACTTATTTTAAATATAGGTGTATAATATACCTAACAAAAAAACTGGAGGTATTTACAATGAAAAAACTTTTATCTATTCTTCTGGTACTCACTTTTGTATTTTCTCTCTGCACAGTAACTGCATCTGCAGATGAAAATATCAAAGTAATTATCGACATCAAAAATGTTAAGTTTGATGTTCCGCCTACAATTATAAACGGTAGAACACTCGTTCCTCTCCGTGCTATTTTTGAAGCACTTGGAGCTACTGTTGAGTGGGACGATGCTACTCAGACTGTTACATCCGAAAAAGGTGAAACAAAAATCAGCCTTACCATTAACAGCAACATTATGACAGTTAACGGCGAAGAAAAAACTCTTGATGTTCCCGCAACACTTATCGATTCAAGAACACTCGTTCCTGTTCGTGCCATCAGTGAATCTTTTGGTCTTGCAGTTGCATGGGATGGAGACAACAACATTGTTTCAATTCTCAGCAACACAGACATATTCACAATACTTTATGCAAAAAATTCGAGAAGCAGAGTATTTGCAAAATCTTCTGCAGCTACACAGGCTAAACACGGCTGGTATGAATATCCTGTAACAGCAGTTTATTCTGCTGACGGAAAAGAAACTTGTGTTGCAACAGATGAAGCACAGAGCTATCTTGACAGCGGCTACTATGCATATCCTGTTAAAACAGTATTCACAAAAGACGGTAATGAAACTATAATCCGCGCCGAAGAATTTGATGCTTACATAGCAAACGGTTACCTTGCTGAAAGACCTGTTATAAGGGTTGAAGGTGAAGCCGGCGACGCTATCGACTACAGTGTTTATGGTAATACAGACGACGAATATCTCGCAGCTCTGACAGCTTCATATTTTGTAAAGAAACTTGTAAAGAACCTTGGAACTGTGTCTCTTGTAAAAATCCACACGGTATATGCCGGCTACTATGAAGGTGCTTTCATTACACTTGTAAACTTGACTGCTCCTCACGGAGGTAAGAACCATACGGGAGATATTGCTTTAAGACTTGAAACCAACAACACTGCTACACCGGTATATGGCGGTCAGTCCTACTTCAGCGGTAGTGCCGGTGCCAATGGTGGTTACGAATATGCTTGGGCAAAGGAATTAATTGCAAACAAACCCGAAAACTTCAAAAACTTTACTTCTAACAGCGTTAAAAATGCTATTATAGAATTAGCAAGCAAAAAATAAACCAAAATAAAAAACACCCGGGAGAAAACGTTCGCTTTCTTCCGGGTATTTCTTTTTTACAAATCTTATTTCATGGAATTTTCGTAAGACTGAATCATTTTTTTAACCATCTGACCGCCAACAGAACCTGCCTGTTTGGAAGTAAGGTCGCCGTTGTAACCCTGTTTAAGGTTAACGCCTACTTCAGATGCTGCTTCCATTTTGAATCTTTCCATTGCTTCTTTCGCTTCAGGAACTAATGTTTTTTTAGCCATTTCTAAATTCACCTCTTAATTTTTTGTTTTTTACACTTTTATCGTGCAGTAATATTTTGCACCTTGTAAATTTTTATATGCTGGTAATTTTCGGTTTTAAAAAACTATTGACAAACAATTTTAAAAATGATAAAATAACTTTAGTTTAATAGAAAAGCTGTGATGGAATAAGTAGCCTGGAAAGCCGCATCCAGAGAGAGAAACATTTTGCTGAAAGTTTCTTATGAGGGCGCCTTGTGAAAACCGCTCCGGAGCTGCATTGTCGAACTTAAAGTAGGCTCTGCCGTGATTCTGCGTCAAAGAAAAAATGAAGTTAAAATTTAAGGTGGAACCGTGCAAACCCGCACCCTTAATGCATTTTTTTGCGTTAAGGGTTTAATTTTTTTATCGGAGGTAAAACTTATGGCAAACGAAATTTTATTTTTATCGGACAGTGAAAACCAGACTTACTGGCACACCTGTTCACACATTATGGCTCAGGCAGTAAAACGTCTGTATCCGGATGTTAAACTTGCAATCGGTCCTTCAATCGCTGAAGGCTGGTATTATGACGTTGACCTTGACAAATCTCTTGCTCCGGAAGATCTTGAAAAAATCGAAGCAGAAATGAAAAAAATCTGCAAAGAACGTCTTCCTATTGAAAGATTTGTTCTTCCCAAAAACGAAGCTCTTGAACTTATGAAAGATCAGCCCTATAAGGTTGAGCTTATCAACGACCTTCCCGACGGAGAAGAAATCTCTTTCTACAAACAGGGCGAATTTACAGACCTTTGCGCAGGTCCGCATCTTAACACAACAGGATATGTTAAACACAACGGGTTTAAACTTATGTCCTGCACAGGTGCTTACTGGCGCGGAGACGAAAAAAACAAAATGCTTCAGAGAATTTACGGTATCGCTTTCCCCGATAAAGAACAGCTTGAAGCATATATCGAAATGAAAGAAGAAGCTAAAAAACGCGACCACAACAAACTCGGTCGTGAGCTTGAATATTTCACAACTGTTGACTCCATCGGCCAGGGACTTCCCATACTTATGCCGAAAGGTTCGAGAGTTATTCAGCTTCTCCAGAGATGGGTTGAAGACGTTGAACAGGAACACGGTTATCTTTTAACAAAAACTCCTCTCATGGCAAAACGCGACCTTTATAAAATTTCCGGTCACTGGGATCACTACCTTGACGGTATGTTTGTCCTCGGCGATCCGCACGACGAAACAAAAGAATGTCTGGCAATGCGTCCTATGACCTGCCCGTTCCAGTATCAGGTATATCTCAACCAGCCCAGAAGCTACCGCGACCTGCCAATGAGACTTGGCGAAACTTCAACACTTTTCAGAAACGAGGATTCGGGCGAAATGCACGGTCTTATCCGTGTCCGTCAGTTCACAATTTCCGAAGGTCACCTCGTTCTCCGTCCCGACCAGCTTGAAGCTGAATTTGAAGACTGCCTCAACCTTGCAAAATATTTCCTCGGCACAGTAGGTATGCTGGAAAACTGTACTTTCCGTTTCTCCCAGTGGGATCCTGATAATACAGCTAAATACGAGGGTACTGCAGAGCAGTGGAATGAGGCTCAGGCTACAATGGCAAAAATCCTCGACAACCTCGGCGTTAACTACGAAATCGGTATTGACGAGGCTGCTTTCTACGGTCCTAAACTCGACATTCAGTACAAAAACGTTCACGGCAAAGAAGATACAATTGTTACAATCCAGATTGATATGCTTCTTGCAGAAAAATTCGGCATGTACTACACAGATGCTGACGGTCAGAAAAAACTGCCCTACATCATCCACAGAACAAGTCTTGGCTGTTACGAAAGAACTCTTGCTTACCTTATCGAAACATATGCGGGTGCACTTCCCACATGGATGTCTCCCGAACAGGTAAGAATTCTGACAATTACAGACCGTGTGCTTGATTACGGTAATGAAATTGCAGACAAGCTCCGCAAGGATAAATTCAGAGTTACCATTGACAACAGCTCAAACACTCTGCGTTACAAAATCAGAAACGCACAGCTTGAAAAAGTTCCGTTTATGATAGTTCTTGGTGATAAAGACCTTGAAAACGGCACAGTTTCCGTAAGAACAAGAACAGGTGAAGATTTAGGCTCCATCTCCTATGATGA
>JAZOQS010000120.1:0-6842 GCA_045656205.1 Clostridia bacterium
TTTTTCGAGCATCTTCCCAAAATCAGCCGTAAGCTGCAGACTCTTTATGATGTAGGTCTGGGCTACATTAAAATCGGGCAGAGTTCCACAACTCTGTCAGGCGGTGAAGCACAGAGGGTTAAGCTCGCAACAGAGCTTTCAAAAAGAGCGACAGGTCGAACGGTGTATATTTTAGATGAGCCGACAACAGGGCTTCATACAGATGACGTCAAAAAGCTTATTGAGGTTCTGCAGAAAATTGTGGATGCCGGCAACACGGTGATTGTAATTGAACATAATCTTGACGTTATAAAAACAGCGGATTATATTGTTGATTTAGGCCCTGATGGTGGCAATGAGGGTGGCAGAATTGTTGCAACCGGTACACCTGAAGAGGTTGCCAAAAACAAGAAATCAGCTACGGGAGAGTATTTGAGGAGGGTGTTAAAATGAACAAAATTGCAGTGGTAGGTTCAGGCGGATGGGGAACAGCCCTTGCTCTGCTCCTTGCAGATAAAGGCTATGATGTTAAATTATGGTCATATTTCAAGGAAGAGTCGGAAGAACTTGCAAAAACAAGAGAAAATAAATTTTTGCCGGGAATAAAAATCCCGGAGAATATTGAATGTTCGAGTGACCTTGAATATGTAATGAGAGACTGTCGCTATATTGTCAGTGCAGCACCATCAAAGGGTGCGGTAGGCTCTGCAGAAAAAATGGCACAGTTTTATGATGCTGAAAACCAGGTGATTGTCAGCATTACAAAAGGTCTTGAAGAAAACAGCTATATGCGGATTTCAGAAATTCTGAAAAGCAAAATTCCGGGGGCTAAAGTGGTCGTTTTGTCGGGCCCGTCCCATGCTGAAGAGGTTGCGAGAAAAAAAGCAACCAGCATAGTTGCGGCCTGCGAGGATGTAACACTCGCGAAAGAAGTTCAGGAGCTTTTTATGACCCCATACTTCAGGGTTTATGTGACGGACGATGTTGCAGGGGTGGAATATGGTGGTTCGCTTAAAAATGTAATCGCACTTTGTGCCGGCGTGCTAGATGGAATGAAGCTTGGCGACAATGCCCGTGCGGCACTTGCGACGCGCGGTATGGCCGAGATTGCAAGACTGGGAACAGCGCTGGGTGCGAGGGAAGAAACGTTTTTCGGACTTTCCGGAATCGGAGATCTTATAGTTACCTGTACCAGCAGTCATTCCAGAAACCACCGAGCAGGTGAACTTATAGGTCAGGGAATGACTCCGCAGCAGGCTACAGACCAAGTTAAAATGGTTGTTGAGGGCATACCGGCGGCTATTGCAGGGCATAATCTTGCAAAAAAAGTTGGTGTTGAAGTGCCTATAATTTCGGCGGCATACCATGTAATAAAAGATGGCGCAGACGTGAAAGAAGCGGTTGGAAAACTGATGACAAGACCGGGTAAACAGGAACATGAAGATATATGAGATATTTTGATGAATTTGTATCCAATACTCTTGCAGGAAGCTCAACCCAAATTTTTTTGATGCTGATGAAAATGGCATAATGACGGGCAGAGGCTCTTTATTCTGCTTTTAAAGAATTTATTTTGGGAAAGTGATATAAAATGAACGTATACGATTTTGATGAAACAATTTATCACGGGGACAGTACCAGAGATTTTTATCTGTTCTGCCTTAAAAATTATCCGCAGATTGCAAAATATCTGCCCATGCAGGGATGGTATGCAATTAAATTCGGACTTAAGATAATGCCGAAAACACAGTTTAAAGAAAAGTTTTACAGCTTTTTGAAAGGAATTCCCGACATTGATACGGCTGTGAAAAAATTTTGGCAGACGCATGAGAAAAACCTGAAAAAATGGTATCTTGAGCAGAAAAAAGATGATGACCTTATAATTTCCGCTTCACCCGAATTTCTGCTCACGCCCATATGCGACAAGCTGGGAATAAAAGTTATTGCCTCCCGCGTGGACAAGCTTTCGGGCAGGACGGAAGGCGAAAATTGTTGGGGAGATGAAAAAGTAAAACGCTTTTATGCTTCCGGCGGAGGGGTAATTGAAGAGTTTTATTCCGATTCATACTCTGATACGCCACTTGCACGACTGGCAAAGAAAGCTTTTCTTGTAAAAGACGATAAAATCACAGATTTTGATAAAAAATAAAAAAATATAAAATATTATTTACATATACTAAACTGATGTGGTATAATAATTCTAAGAATAATTATTTGGAGTGAGATTGTTGGAAGCTTTTAAAATAAAAGGCGGAAACAAGTTGCAGGGTACAGTTCATATCAGCGGAGCAAAAAATGCTGCCGTTGCGATTGTTCCTGCGTCAATTTTGATTAACGGCGTTTGCAGAATAGAAAATCTGCCTAACATACAGGATGTAAATTACATTCTTGAAATCCTTGAAAAATTAGGCTCAAAAGTAAACCGCATTGACGACCATACTGTTGAGATAGACAATACTAATATAAATACCTATAAAGCAACGGACGAAATTGTTCAGAGAATGAGAGCGTCCTATTACCTTGTGGGCGCACTTCTGGGAAGATTCAAAAGAGCAGACGTAAGTTTGCCGGGTGGATGCAATTTCGGTGAAAGACCGATAGATTTGCACATCAAGGGATTTGAAATGCTTGGCGCAGAGGTTAATGTGAGTGACAGTTTTGAAGCGCACGCGCAGAGACTTATCGGTACAAGCATATACCTTGACCAGGTCAGCGTCGGGGCTACAATGAACATTATGATTGCTGCAGTTCTGGCAGAGGGTGTTACATCAATTGAAAACGCTGCAAAAGAACCGCATATTGTTGACGTTGCAAACTTTTTGAACTCTATGGGAGCGGACATAAAGGGTGCAGGAACAGACACCATTAAAATCCGCGGGGTTAAAGAATTGCACGGTGGCACATATTCGCTTATTCCTGACCAGATAGAGGTTGGTACTTTTATGATGGCATCCGTTATAACAGGCGGTGACGTGACTGTTGACGGAGTTATTCCCAAACATATGGAAGCTATTGTTGCCAAACTTATCGAGATGGGTGCACAGATTATTGAGGATGACGAAAGTATCCGCGTTATCGGACCCGACCTTATTAAACATACAAATGTAAAAACAATGCCTTATCCCGGATTCCCGACAGACCTTCAGCCCATTATTGTGGCACTTCTGGCGTTAGGAGTTGGCACCAGCATTGTCAATGAAAATGTCTGGGAAAACAGATTCCAGTATGTGGACGAGCTTCGCAGAATGGGCGCCAATATAATTGTAACAGGACGAACTGCCGTTATTCAGGGAGTGCCTTCCTATGAGGGATCAAAAGTAAGGGCGACAGACCTTCGCGCCGGTGCGGCACTTGTGCTTTCTGCTCTTGCTGCAAAGGGCGAAACCCTTGTGCACGATATTAAGTATATTGACAGAGGCTATGAATATTTTGAAGATAAACTCAAGAATCTGGGTGCAGATATTGAGAGGGTAGAGGTGTAAAATGACACGTTTTTGTTCGCTTGTCAGCGGCAGCAGCGGTAATGCACTTTACCTTGAGCATAAAAACACGAAAATTCTTATAGACTGCGGAATCAGCTGTGCGAGAATCTGCGAGGCGTTAAAATCCATTGGTGTGAGCCCTGCTGATATTGATGGAATTCTTGTAACGCACGAACACTCGGACCATGTAAGTGGGATAAAAGTTTTCACAAACAAGTTCGGATGTGCAGTTTATGGTGGAGAAAAGACTCTTGAAAAAGTAACCTGCTATGACGGTAAAAATGTCGTAGCAGGGAAATTTTTTGAAATAGGGGATATTGCGGCGATGCCGTTTGATATTCCACATGACGCGTCCCAACCTTTCGGGTATACGTTTATGCTTGGCGGAATAAAGCTTTCGGTTGCGACCGATATGGGGAAAATTGATGCAAGAGTTGCTGAAACACTCCGGGGCAGTGAGTTTGTTTTTATTGAAGCAAACCACGATGTGGAAATGCTGAGGACAGGACCATATCCCTACTATCTCAAAGAGAGAATAAGGGGTAATGAGGGGCATCTGTCAAACGAACAGTGCGCGTCTCTTGTGGCGGCACTTGCCAGAACCGGAACTTCGCGTTTTGTTCTTGGGCATCTCAGTAATACCAACAACACTCCGCAGATTGCTTTAAATACTGTTGCAAATGTTCTTGTGGCAGAAGGCCATAAAATAGGCAGTGACATTATGCTTGATGTTGCAAAAAGACATTCGGTAAGTGAAATATATGAACTATAAAAGCCACTCCTTTGGGAGTGGCTTTTGGTGTTTATTAGTAGTTTTTAAAGAGAATGGTCCTGCTTCCGGGAGAACGGGATGTTTGCTTCTTTAAGATAGTGAAACGCTGTTGCCTCCCTTTAATTTTTATCTTCCAAGATATTTGTCAGCAAGCTGCTGAATTCCTTTCATATCGCTTTCAGAAGCAAATATTTGGGGGAAATTGGTTGTAGCGTTGTCATATACATAGTATTCTTGTTTATAAGTATCAAAATTGAAAGTGCTGTTTATAGATGTATCTGAACAGAACGCATAATCCTGACCCACCGCACTTTCACCGGTCACAGCACAATATGCCATTAAAGATATAATATATCCTGTAAGCAGATTTTGGTGATATCCGTCATCCTCGGATAAAGATACAATAAAGCTGTTTTTGTTGTACGCTTCTTTAGCTCCCGGGACTTCTACATTGCCGTTTGCAATATCAACAACAAGTTTGCCCCAGTTTACCACTGTAATACCTGTTTCTTCAATCTTGGAAAGGCACTCTGTGCCATCCTCCCCGTTAAAATATCCACTGGAAGGTACAAGTACAAAGATTTTTACATCAGGATTTACAGCCTTGAATTTTTCTGCTGTGCTTATAACCCCATCCGGATTTGTAAGACTCAGTGGACCTGATTCCTGCAAAAATACATAATCATAGTCATAGTCTGTAAAGTGTGCCAGATGCTCAAGCCCCTTACATTCTCTGTTTGCCGTACATTTTTCTGCAAAAGTGTCCCTCAGTGAGTGTCCACCCCATGTCCAGTTGGTAACAGCAGGTTCAGCTCCGTTTGTTTTTGCAAGCTGATAGAAATATCCCATATCGTCGCGTCTTGTTTCGATGTTTAAAATAGTTCTGGATTTTCTGAATACAGTATATCCGTGATAGGTAAATGAGGAGCCCACAAATAATACTTTTTTGCCATCAAGCGGATGTCTTTCGTATATTTTTGTTGCCGCATTTCCGCCATCTTTCATATCGGCATACAATGCGTTATATAAGATGATTGCAACGTCGCCTCTTGTAAGCTCTTTTTCATTTTCTGTCTCTTTGACATTCTCACTGATTCTCAGTTTCTTGGCAAGGCTTATGTAACCGTCGGGATAAGTGAGGTCTTCGCCTTCTTCATATCCCAAAGCTCTCAGCACCATTGCATAGCAATCCTGAAGAGTAATTCCGCCGGTGGGATTGAATTCAGTTTCGCTCACACCTTTAATAATTCCTTTGTCATTTGCCCATGCAATCATACCGTAGAATATAGGCTCTTTAAGGTCTGTGAAAGAACTTGTATTTTCAGCATCCTCAAGAGAAACACCTTTATTCATAAAACGGTAAATAAAAGCTGCCATCTGTTCTCTGGTTACTTTCTCATTTTCGCCGAATTTCTTTTTTGTTGTGCCTTTTGCAATTCCGAGAGATTTCAGGCGGTCTATCGCTTTGGCAAGACCTACTTTCTGGACAACCTTGTAAATGCCCTCCTGAGCGGCTTCGTCGTCAATTTTATTTCCGTTTTCGTCAATCCATGTGTTTTCCGACAGTTTAAGAGCTGTATTTACATAACACAAATAGGGCTGTTTGCTGATTTTTCTTGTAATAGTATTGCCCGTAACAATAATCTCGCATTTTACGTCGTTAAAGTTTAACATACCTTCTTTTGCGCCAATATCGCTTATGATATTGTTGGAAATTTCAAGTATCGGAGGTTCTTCCGAATCAACAACAGAGAATTCCTCCATACCCTGAATCTGCATTGCGTTCCACTCAACATTTTTAATTGTATTGTTGGAAATCAATACTTTTCCGGCAGCCGAAATCACCCTGAAGCCTGAACTGCTTTTCCCGGAAACACCGTCAAGCACGTTGTTTGTAAAAGTAAAACCGTTCATTTTTCCGGTTTTTGCCTTGGAGGAATAGTTTACCGCCGGCGTATTTTTACCGGGTGTAACAATGTTTAAAAATTCACAGTTTGTAATTGTCCAGTCTTTATATACTGCTTCGCTTGTTTCCAGGTCGGTAAGAGTGATATATGAATTTTCAAAAACAACTCCGTCAATTGTAATGCCTGTGTAATTCATATTTTCTGCGTCAGCAGATATAATGCTTGAATTTTTAATTACAGTAGCTTTATCTGCAGCACCTTTAACTGTAACATTCAATAGACTTGCCGGCAATTTTACTTCTCCAAGTTCAAATGTGCCTGCCATAAGCTCAATTGTGTCTCCGTCTGTTGCAGCACTGAATGCTTCCCCTAAGTCAGTATAAGACTTTTCACCTATCATAGCAACTGCATTTTCTTCTGCCAATGCTGCGAAATTCATCATACTCAGCAGCATCAGACTCACCAGAACAACCGATAAAATCCTCCTGATTTTCATAAACATCTTCCTTTCTTTTGTCTCTTCATAGTAATATATGCAAACTTATCAGTATTCACGCCCGCAAGAGACGGCGGACATACCGCATGCATTGATTAA
Organism: Clostridia bacterium; assembly: GCA_045656205.1. Taxonomy (GTDB): domain Bacteria; phylum Bacillota; class Clostridia; order RUG12999; family RUG12999; genus RGIG7450. The sequence goes on from JAZOQS010000120.1 coordinate 6,736, forward strand.
ATTTTATCATGGTGTTCTGAGCGATGTCAATACAGGGGCTCACGAAACTTTTTCGTTATCTGTTCAAAAGATAAATCATAAAATTAAGGTATGCGGCAAAGGTTACC
>JAZOQS010000121.1:0-6161 GCA_045656205.1 Clostridia bacterium
CCCCAGATTACAATAGAGGGATGATTATAATGATTTTCAATCATTTCAGCAATGCAATCCTCACACTGCTTTTCAAAGTTAGGATTTTTCATCTGCTCTACTGTAAGACCTCTGGCGTGGTTTTCTTCCCAGACAAAAATACCTCTCTCGTCGCACATATCAAGGAAACGCTCGTCGTTTGGATAGTGGCAGGTACGGATTGCATTTGCGCCTGTATCCTGAATAATATCAAGGTCACTCGCCATAAGCTGAACAGGAATCGCACAACCTAAAAGCGCATAATCCTCGTGTCTGTTATAGCCTTTGAGATAAACAGGCTCACCGTTAATGTAAAGTCTTCTTTTGTCAACAGTTATCACACGGAACCCGATTCTTTCTATAAGGTCGTCACTTACCCCGTCACTGAAATTGTTGTATTAATATAGTAAAACTCGGGGGTTTTGTCGCTCCAGGGGGTTACTCCGTCATATTCTCCGGTGAAATTAACAATTTTCTCACTACCGGCCGGAACTGTTACCTGTTCGCTGTAGGTTTTACCCGCAAGGGTAGTGGTCAGTTTAAGACTTTTTTCTTCATCGGAAATATTTACGATTGAAACTTCCGTTGTGCCTTTCCACTTTCCGTCAAATTCAGGCGTGAAGTGAACATATTTTATATATGCATCACTTAAGTATTCCATCACTACGGGACGGGTGATTCCGCCGTATATATAATAATCATTGGGGATGTGAAGTGAGGATTCTTCGGCAAATCTGTTGTCTACATCCACAGTAAGTTCATGCTCGCCTGCGGAAACATTTTTTATTATTGCTGAAAAGGGCGTAAATGCATTATAGTGGTGAGCAATTTTTTCGCCGTCAAAATACACATCTGCCGTATGGCTTACGCCTTTGAATTCCAGACGGATATTTCCGGCTTTTTTTACATAAACAGTCTTTTTATATTTGCCTGTTCCCTGATGGTTCATAAAATCGGGATGCTGCTCCCAGCATCCTGGAACAGGAAGGGTATAATTTTTGTCCACCCCATCCATTTTAAACTTCCACATTCCGTCGAGGCTTTTGGTATCACGAACAATGTGTGTGTCAAACATTCTGCTCATAAAATATCCTCCTTAAAGTGTTACGCCGTCTTTAAATATTGATATTTCTCTATAATCATTGATTTCGTTCATTGTTTCTTTGCCTTGTGCAACTTCAATGATATAATCAACAAGCTCATCAGAGAGGTCCTGTCCGCAAAGGCAGGGACTTGCATCAAAATCAATCCAGTTTTTCTTGATTTTTGCAAGGTTTTCATTGGTTGCAATTTTAACCGTCGGTACAGATGAGCCAATCGGAGTTCCTCTGCCTGTCGTAAACAGAATAATGTGCACACCTGCCGCCATAAGGTTGGTTATTGCAACAATATCATTACCGGGGCCGTTTAAAAGTGAAAGTCCGTTTTTTGCAAGACGGTCAAGCTCTTTTTCTCTGTCAACAAGGTCGCCGAGCGGAAGTGAAATTTCAGCACCTTCGGTAACAACTGTTACAACGTTTTCGGGGAGAATGGATTTGTCATCCGAAACGATAACTTCTGAGCAGGATGCCATTTTTTCAAATTTTTCCAGCGTAGCAAGAGGTACTGTGTCCCAGAAATCTCTGTCCGAAATGTCCGGATATAGCTGCACATTTGTTTTAACATTAAGTCTTAAGTAAGATGTTATATTATCACAAAACATTTTAATCCCTCTCCTTTATGGTGTATTATACCAACCCACCCCTGTAAAATCAAGCATTTCAGTAGGTTTTTTGGCCATTTTTCTACATGGTAACAGACTGCAGATATTCCCTTGGCGACATATTTGTAACCTTCTTGAAAACCTTTGAAAAATAGTGGGGGTTACTGAAACAGAGTATGCTTGAAATTTCAGTAAAACTGTAACATTTTTCTCTGATAAGTTTTCTTGCCTCTTTAATTTTCAGGCCTGTATAATATTCTACTATGGTACAACCCATGTTTTCGTTGAATATCTTGGACACATATGTCTTACTGTAGCTTAAATTTTGACATATTTCGTTCACTGAAATTTTACCATATATATTTTCCGACAGAATTTTTACAATCTCATTTACAATTTTATTTCCGGAGTTTTCTCCCTCAAGCGATTTTCTTTTTTTAATATTTTCCTCTTCTGTTCTTATCATCAGAACAAGAAGCTGCTCAAGTGCCGTTTTTATAAGCTGCAGCCCGCCAACCGGAGGATTATCCGCAAATTTGAGACTCATCATGTGCGGATTGTTAAATGGCAGATCAAAAGTCTTTCTTCCCTCATCTATAATGGTTTTTATATAATGTCTGAGTTCCCTTGGCAAAACAGTCCTTTTATTTTCAAACCATCTCATTCTTTTGGAGCTTGTCACAAAAGTCATTACAAATACATTTGACGGGGTTTTTTTATCTGCCGAAATGGTGTGAAATTCATCAGGTTTATGGAAAATTATTTCCCCCTGACCAAGCACATGTTCTTTCCCCTCTGCCGTGACAAAAACATTCCCGCTGTCCACATACACCATTTCCCAATAATTATGCCTTTCTCCCGAAAAATGAAAGTTCTTATCAAACTCAAAATAATGTATGCTGACAATCGCAGTAATATTGATGAGGTTATTTAATTTGACCGAATTTAATGGTTTTTTGGTTTTCATAACCCGCTCCTTTTCAAAAAAAGTGTACAAAAGTATACAATTTGTGTAACAAATTACATTTACATTATTATAAGTTTATTATATCATAGTAAGTGAGGATATTCAAGATTTTTATTCTCGGAAAGGATTGATATTATGAAAAAAGGTATTAGTTACTGGTCTTTTGCAGGCGCAGACATTAAAGAAAACTTGAAACTTGCAAAAGAAGCAGGCTTTGACGGTGTTGAAATCACTCTTGACGGTGCGGGTACAATTACTCCCGACTCAACCAAAGAAGAAATTCTCGAAATCAAAAAATACGGTGAATCCTTAGGACTTGAATTTTACAGTCTGGCATGCAGTCTTTACTGGACTTACAACTATACATCAGGAAACGAAGAAAACAGAACAAGAGCAAAAGAAATCACAAAAAAACAGCTTGAAATTGCTTCATGGCTGGGTTGTGACACAATCCTTGTAGTTCCCGGTGCAGTTTATGTTCCGTGGGAACCGGGCGAAATTGTTGAATATGATGTTGCTTACGACAGAGCACAGGAGGCTTTAAAGGAACTTGCTCCTTTAGCCGAAGAATACAAAATCACAATCGGCGTTGAAAATGTATGGAACAGCTTCCTGCTTTCACCGCTTGAAATGAAAAGATTTATTGACGAAATCGGCAGTGATTATGTTAAATCCTATTTTGACGTTGGTAACGTATTAAATGTTGGCTTCCCCGATCACTGGATTAAAATTCTCGGAAGCAGAATCAAAAAAGTACATATCAAGGATTCTCTTGCTCCCGACGGAAATAACTGCACGGTTCAGACAGCACTGCTCCGTGGTGCAATTGACTGGCCGGGTGTTATAGAGTCACTCAAAAAGGTTGGTTATGACGGTTGGATTACTGCGGAAATTCTTCCGCCGAATGCTCATTATCCGGATGCACTCATTTACAATACATCAACATCACTTGATTATATTTTAGGGAGGAAAAAATAATGCTTAAAGTTGGACTTATCGGTTGCGGTTTTATGGGCGGTATGCACGCTGCCTGCTACAAAGAAATTGAAGGTGCACAGCTTGTTGCTGTTGCAGATGTAAGAGCTGAAAAAGCTGATGAAATGGCTAAAAAATATGGCGTTACTGAAGTTTTCAGCACAGGTAAAGAGCTTATCGAAAAAGCTGACGTTGATATTATCGACATCTGTCTGCCCACTTTCCTTCACGCTGAACACGCTGAACTTGCTATGAAAAAAGGTGTTCACGTATTTATTGAAAAACCTGTTTGTCTCACAAAAGAAGAAGGCGAAAGACTTCTTGCCATTGAAAAAGAAACAGGTGCAAAGGTTCAGGTTGGTCAGGTTATCAGAATGTGGGACGAATATGTATGGCTTAAAAATGCTGTTGACAGCAAAGAATACGGCGAAATCAAATCTGCAGTATTCCAGAGACTCAGCTCAACTCCTACATGGGGCTGGGAAAACTGGCTGCATGAACCCACAAGAAGCGGCTCTGTTGCTCTCGACCTTCACATCCACGATGTTGACTATATGAGATATATCCTTGGCGAGCCTGACAGTTTCACTTCTGCTGCCGAAAGAAACGAAAAAGGCGTTATTGAGCAGATTTTCACAACATTCAAATATGGCAAAAAAGTTGTAACAGTTGAAGGTTGTTGGGACTATCCCGCCGACTTCCCGTTTGAAGATGGTTACCGTGTTAAATTTGAAAAAGCAACTGTTGTATTCAAACCCGGTCATGGAATTACTGTTTACCCCAACGAAGGCGGCCAGATAAAACCGGAAATCATTCCTGCTTTCCAGGGTGAAAATGATATTGGCGGCAACCTTTCCGACCTTGGTGGTTACTACAACGAACTTAAATACTTTGTTGACAGACTTTCTGCAAACGAGCCGCTTGAAATTGCGCCCCTCTGCGAAGCTGTTAAATCTGTTAACCTCGTACTTGACGAAATCGAAAGTGTAGGCGGAGCTAAAATATAATGAAAATCTACAACGTTGCACTCATCGGCTGCGGCCAGATGGGTGCAGCACACCTTGATGATATCTATTATAAAGAGAACGTAAAGGTTTCTTATGTCTGCGATATTGACAGCGAAAAAGCCTCTCTCTTTAGGCGGAAGTATAACGCCGCAAACATTTCAACCGACTACAAGGACTGTATAAGCAGAGAAGACGTTGACATTGTTATTGCGGCTACATATCCTTCCACGCACCTTGACATTTTAAAAGAATGTATTGCCCATGGTAAACATCTTATCTGCGAAAAACCCATCACAGTGGGTCTTGAAGAGGGCGAAGAGTTTGTTCGTCTTGTAAAGGAAAATCCGCAGATAAAGGTGCTTATCGGCCATATTCTGCGCCATAACACAACCTATAACAAGGTTTGTGAAATGATTCGTGGGGGAGCAATCGGGTTCCCGATTATTATGCGAATGGCACAGAATCACCACACAATGAACTGGGGAAAATACCTTAACCTTATCAAGGAAACCTCCCCCATCGTTGACTGTGGCGTTCATTATATTGACGTTATGCGCTGGTTTACAGGTGCAGAAATCGAAAGTGTTTCAGGCATCGGTCTGCGTACCGATGACGAAGTTCCGGAAGATAAATACAACTACGGAATGATGACCGTTAAGCTTTCGGACGGGTCTGTCGGCTATTACGAAGCAGGCTGGGCAAATACAATGTCCTCTGACAACCTTAAAGAGTTTGTTGGTCCTAAAGGAAGAATTAAACTTGTTTACAGAAAGGACAGGCAAACCCATCAGGAAGAGGGAGATTTGATTGAATATTACAAATATCCCGAAAAGGCGTACCAGCTTATAAACATTGACAGTAACAGAAAACCTACCGGTAAACAGTTTGACTGTCTTGTTGATATGATAGAAAAGGGTTCCGCTCCTACCCCGTCGATAGACGAGGTGTGGGAAAGCTTCCGTATCGCCCATCAGGCGGATAAAATTATAAGAGGTGTAAAATGAAAAAAGGTATAATTCTGGAAAGTTTTAAAACAGATTATGATTCCGCTCTTTCTGTCGCAAAAGACCTCGGTTTTGAAGGCGTGCAGTTTTACGGCAACTATTTTACCCCCCAGTCTCTTCCGCTTGAAGTTTCCGCTGTTTGTGCGGAAATTGAGGGTGACAGTTTTGAAACCTATAACAAGGACCGTATAGAAAAAACAAAGGAAATTATGCTCCTTGCAAAAAGATTAGGCTGCAACATTGTAACTACTCATATCGGCGTTGTAAATCTGCAGAATAGTGATATGAAAAGGGCCATTGAGGAAATCGGTGCTTTCGGCGAAGAAATCGGCGTCAGCCTCGCTATTGAAACAGGTCCCGAAAAATGTGAAACACTAAAAGCGTTTATTGAAAGTTTAAACACCAAAAATATCGGCGTAAACTTTGACCCAGCAAATCTTGTAATGGTAACAGATGACGACCCGGTCAAAGGTGTTTACACACTTCGT
>JAZOQS010000122.1:0-2119 GCA_045656205.1 Clostridia bacterium
AAGATCTGAACTTGATAATATTGACGGAATAGGCCCGGTGAAAAAGAGGGCGCTTCTGCGTGCTTTCGGCAGTGTAAAAGCAATATCCCGCGCAACCATACCGGAGCTTTCGGCGGCCGAGGGAATAAAGGAAGAACTTGCCAAAAAAATTTACAAATATTTTCATGATTAAAGTTGATTTTTCTAAAATGTTATAGTATAATAAAATCATTGTTTTGATTTAATGTATACAGGAGATGTAGGAGATGGAAAACAGAAAAAGAATTGCGGTACTTACAAGTGGCGGTGACGCACCGGGTATGAACTCTGCCATTGCAGTTGTTGCAAAAACTGCAGAGCATATGGGACTTGATATTATTGCTTTCAATAACGGCTATAAAGGTCTTCTTTCAAAGGATTATATTGACCTTACAGGAAAAGACCTGACAGAAATTATCAGTCGTGGCGGCACAATGCTCGGAAGTGCAAGATGCCTGGAATTCAAAGAACAGGAAAATGTTAAAAAAGGTGTTCAGAATGCTAAAGACCTGGATGTCTGCGGTATGGTTGTTATCGGCGGAGACGGTTCTTTCCGCGGTGCGAGAGACTTAAGCCTTGCAGGACTTCCCACAATCGGTATTCCTGCCACAATAGACAATGATATTACCTGTTCTGAATATTGTATTGGTTATGATACTGCGCTTAACACAGTAATTGAATGTCTTGACAAAATCAACGACACAATGCGTTCACACAACAGATGTGCTTTCGTTGAGGTAATGGGTAACAAAGCCGGATACCTCGCGGTTGAAGTTGCAATTGCCTGCGGAGCAGACGGTGTGCTTATCGCTGAAAAAGAAGTTGATATTGAAAAAGAAATCGTTGAAGTTATCGCAAGAAAATACGAACACAAAAAGAACTTTATGATTGTTGTTGCAGAAGGTGTTGAAAAAACCTCCGGTCTTTCAACAACGGAAATCATGAAGAAAACTACAGAAATCCTCAAAGAAAAATATAACATTGACCTTGATGCGAAAGTGACTGTTTTAGGTCACGTTCAGAGAGGCGGAAGTCCTACTTATAAGGACAGAGTTGCCTCCAGCCGTATGGGTGCAAAAGCGGTTGAACTTCTTTCTGAAGGTATAGGAAACCGTGTTGTTGTTTTAAAAGACAGCAAAGTTCACGACCTTGACATTCTTGAAGCTCTTGCACTTCAGAAGAGTATTGAGGACGAACTCTTCGAATTATCGCAGATTATATCAGAATAATCCGGAATTTGTAATTATTTTTGTACCGATTATATACCCATATTTTACCAATTTATGGTAAAATATGGGTATAAGTTTTTTTGGAGGTAAAAAATGATTGCCGGGAAGATTGTAAGAAAAAACAAGCTCATAAATATTGATATAGAAAAAATTATTTCGGGAAAATTTACAATGCGAAAACATTTTGACGAACAAAGTATAAAAAGGCTTGCGACGTCTATTGAAAATTTTGGTATAATTCAGCCGGTGACGGTCAGAAAATTCGGGAAAAGTTATGAGCTGATATCGGGCGAAAGGCGAATAATGGCGGCAAAAAGAGCGGGGCTTATAAAAATCCCGGCGATTGTAATAGATACCCGGTTTGATATTGCTGCCGCAATGGCACTTGCGGAAAACCAGCAACGGGAAGAGCTTTATTATATGGATGAGGCTGACGGAGTTATGGCTCTTATGCGTCGCCGTGGGCTTACATACAGTGAAATGGAGGAAATAACCGGTGTTCCTGCTCAGAAGATTTCTGAAAAAGTTATGATTTTGCAGCTTCCTAAAAAAATCAGAGATGTTTTGGGAGAGTACAATCTTACGGCAGAGTATTTTGAAGCTGTGAGTACTCTTGAAGATGATGAGGAAAAAACAGAACTTCTCAGACGGGCGGGGGAGGAAAAATGTTCACCCGAGGCACTGTCGCTTATGGCAAAAATCAGGTCGGAAGAAAAAACAATCCGCAAACAGATTGTCAAGGATGTGAAGATTTACCTTAACACAATTAATCAGGCAGTGGATATGATAAAAAAGTCGGGAGTTTATGCAAATGCGGAAAGAACGGATAATGAACAGTTTATAGAATATGTAATAAAGATAGAAAAATAATC
>JAZOQS010000123.1:0-2291 GCA_045656205.1 Clostridia bacterium
CTTTTGTGGGAACGGTTCTCGGCAGTGCCTGCGTGTTTTTTATGAAAGGAAGCCTGAATGATTCGGTCCGACGCGGACTTACCGGTTTTGCCGGCGGAGTTATGGTTGCCGCATCGGTCTGGAGTCTTATAATTCCGTCAATGGAGTTGTCGGAGGGTATGGGCAAGTTGGCTTTTATCCCCGCAATCGCAGGTTTTTGGATCGGGATACTTTTCCTTTTGCTCTTAGATAAACTCATTCCCCATCTTCATGCCGTAAGCGGTTATGTGGAGGGGCCAAAAAGTCAGCTTAAGAAAACTTCTATGCTTGTACTTGCAGTATTTCTGCACAACCTGCCCGAGGGAATGGCGGTTGGCGTTGTTTTTGCAGGTATGCTTGCCGGCAGTCACGAAATTTCAATTGCTGCAGCACTCGCACTTGCAACAGGAATTGCCATTCAGAATTTCCCCGAGGGTGCAATTATATCAATGCCCCTTGCTTCTGCCGGCGAAAAGAAGTTTAAATCTTTTATGTGGGGAGTCTTGTCGGGCATTGTTGAGCCCATAGGCGCGGCCATCACCATTTTAGCCGCTGCAATAGTAACCCCCGTTCTGCCCTATCTTTTAAGCTTTGCCGCCGGAGCTATGGTTTATGTGGTGGTGGAAGAGCTTATTCCCGAAATGTCTCAGGGAAAAGGCTCGGACATCGGAACGCTTATGTTTTCCTTAGGTTTTACAATTATGATGTCTCTCGATGTAGCTTTGGGATAATTTTTAATTGCAAATTCTCCGCTCATATGATATACTAAAGAAAACGGAGGTAATCTTATGGAAAATAAACTTTCAATAATAGGAATATTTATTCAGTCCCCCGAAGCCGTAAGCGAAGTAAATGAATTGTTGCACCAGTACGCAGACAAAATTGTTGGCAGAATGGGTCTGCCATATCGCGACAGAGGAGTGAACGTAATTTCTGTTATCATTGACGCTCCGGCGGACGACATCAGCGCACTTGCCGGAAAATTGGGCAAGATAAACGGCATTTCCGCAAAAACAATGCAATCAAAATTTTAGTTTAAAAAAAGCCTTTCGATCACTCGAAAGGCTTTTCATTTATTATAATTTCCATAAGCTCGTCAATTCGACAGGTGTTACCCGAAAGATAAAGGAATCCGAAAAGAGCTTCAAGTCCGCTCGCCTTTTTGTAATCGGCAAGGGTCATATTTTTGGGAGTGGTGTGAGGCTTTGCATTTCTGCCACGGTGGAATACGCCCTCCTCCTCTTCATTTAAAAGAGGAAGAATTTTGTCGGCAAAGCCGCTTTGTGCCGCTGCCGAAACATATCCCTTTGCCTTTTTATGCAGCATATTCACCGGCATATTTGCCTGCCTCATAAGAAATTCCCTTATTTTAATTTCATAAACACAGTCGCCCATATAGGCGAGCGCAAGTGCGCCATATTGTGAAAAATCCATTTTATCAGTCCTCTGCAAAGATTATCTGAACGCCCTCGCGTGTATCCTTTAAGATAACTCCTTTTTCAAGAAGAAGGTCACGAATTCTGTCAGATTCAGCAAAATCTTTATTTTTTCTTGCTTCAGTTCTTTTGTCAACAAGCTCCTGAATTTCCGCAGGGATAGGCTTTTTGATTTCTTTGCCTAAAATTCCAAGAACTCCGCCAAGTTCTTTTATAAGGTCAGAAATTCTTGTGATATGTTCTTTTGTGAATTTGCCTTCCGCAAGTTTTAAGTTAGCAGTTTTAACTATATCAAAAATTGCACTGATTGCAGACGCTGTGTTAAGGTCATCATCCATGGCATCGGTAAATGCTTTTTTGTATGAGGAAATTTCTTCAAAATCTTTGTTTTCCGCATCGGTAGGCGCTCCGGCAAGACCATTGTCCGCCATAAATGCAAGGCTTTCAAGACAGGTATAAATTCTGCCCAGCGCATTTTTTGACTGTTCCATCAGGTCTTTTGAAAAGTTGATAGGGTTGCGGTAATGCGCGGAAAGCATAAAGAATCTGATAACTTCATAGTCATATTCTTTGGCAACATCGCGGACAGTGAAGAAGTTGCCCAGAGATTTGGACATTTTCTGATTGTCCACATTTATATAACCGTTGTGTAGCCAGTAATTCGCAAAAGGTTTGCCGTGAGCACATTCACTCTGCGCGATTTCATTTTCGTGATGCGGGAAAATAAGGTCTTTACCGCCGCTGTGAATGTCAATTGTTTCGCCGAGGAATTTGTTTGCCATAGCGGAGCATTCAATATGCCAGCCCGGTCTGCCCATACCCCAGGGACTTTCCCAT
>JAZOQS010000124.1:0-7848 GCA_045656205.1 Clostridia bacterium
GAGATTAGGTTATGAGAGCATTGTTTTTAACGGTGTCAACAGGACACGGACATACGAGCAGTGCAAGAGCTATAGAAAAATATTTAAATGACAGGGATGTGGAAACCTTTTTCCTTGACGTGTACGGCTATATCAGTCCCCGTCTTTGTAATGCTGTTTCAAAGCTATATCTTTTTGCAGCAGGAAAAACTCCGCGTTTTTATGGCAAACAGTATGACCATGCGGATATGGGTAAAAGCGGCTGGATGGAAATTGTTGCGGAATTTAACAATATTATAAAAAATAAATTTGTAAAATATATAACTGACAACAAGATAGAGGTTGTTATTGCCTCCCACCTTTTTGCGGCGCAGATACTCACTATGATAAAAGACAGGGTGGATGTGAAAACGGTTGGTATTGTTACTGACTACACAATTCATCCCGGATGGGAAAATACCCGTCTTGATTATTATGTTCTTGCAGATAAAAGTCTTATTCCTCTTGCGAGAAGAAAAGGACTTCCTAAAGAAACACTTCTTCCGCTGGGAATTCCCGTTGATATGAAATTTTCCCTTTGCAAAGACAAGGCAAAGGCCAAAGAGGAACTGGGTTTTGAGTCGGACAAGCCTCTTGTTTTTGTTATGATGGGAAGTATGGGTTACGGGAATATTTTTTCGGTAATACGGGAAATAGACAGAACGCAGGTGGACTGCAATGTTGCGGTTTGCTGCGGAAACAACAAACGGGCAAAATCGCTTGTAGACCGGTCAGTGCACAGAAAACATTTCAAAACTTACGGATTTATAAGCAATGTTGACACCCTGATGGATGCGGCAGATTGCATTATTACAAAACCGGGCGGACTCAGCGTTACAGAAAGTCTGTCCAAAAAACTTCCGATGATATTTGTAGATCCTATTCCGGGGCAGGAGTACAGAAATGTGGAATTTCTTGTAAACAACGGCGTGGGGCTTTATACAACCAAAACATTTACGGTTGAAGATGCACTTAATATTTATTTTAACGATTCGGAGAGACGCGCGGAAATTAAAAATGCAGTTGAGAGACTGTCCAAACCGGATGCGGTCAGAAGCATAGGAGATTTTGTTATCTCTTTGGGGAAGGAATATAAATGAAAAAGAAGTTGATAGTTGCAGGGGCTATAATTCTTGCCCTTGTTGGTGGCGGATATGGTGCGTACAGGTTTGGCGTTAACTTTCTTTTTGACAGATACCTGATGAAAACGGCGCTTTCATCCGTGACAAACGTTGGTGAAACGGTGCCGGAAGGAGATTCGGGGAATGCTTCTGAAAATGGAGTCATTCCTCCGCTTAATTCTGAGGAACCTAAGGAATCGACAGACAATGTATTTGAAAAGCAGAAAAAGCAAAACGAAGAAAAAGCAAAGAAACGACTTTCAAACACCGAGATAATTACGCGTGTTATGAGAAGCTCGGAGCTTACTTATAAAATGGCATCCATGGTGCCCTATGAAGAAAAAAGACACGTACTGAGAATTGTAATGTCAAACTTCACGGCGGATGAGCTTACGGAAATTGCGAAAAATGTGTCAAAAGGAATGACCCGCGAGTATAAATCCAAAATGATAGCAGAAGCAAGGTCGAGGCTTACGCCTGCTCAATGGCAGGAGTGCCTGGGCATAGCTTATAAATATATCGAAAAAATAAGACCCTATGTTGAATAATAAAAAGAAGTCTGCACATACTAACGCAGGGTGATAAAAAATGTTTGAAAACAAAAACAGAAACGAAAATCAGTTTGACAACAAAAACAACAATAACAACCAGAACCAGAACAACAATAACAACAATCAGAACAAAAACGACAACAAGAACAACAACAATAACAACAGATAAAACTGAATTTTTGTGAAGCGAAAACCGCAGCGGATTACATAATCAGCTGCGGTTTTTTCTCTGTAAACAAAAAAATGCGACCGGATTTCCGATCGCATTTTGATGTTTTTCTTACTTTTCTGCCAGGTTGAATTTCTTTCTGAATTTTTCAACACGTCCGCCGGTGTCAACAAGTTTCTGTTTTCCGGTGAAGAACGGATGGCATTTGGAACAGATTTCAACACGGATATCGTCTTTTGTGGAGCATGTGTCAATAACTTCTCCGCAAGCACATTTTATCTGTGTAGGTTTGTAATCGGGATGAATTCCTGCCTTCATTTATATACACTCCTTCCGGTTATAGTCGTAAATATGCTGATATTATATCACAACAAAAACAAAAAATCAAGACTTTTTTTAAATTTTTTTATCTTATAGGAAATTGCGCGCGTTCGTGCGCATATTTTGCATATTTCAAAAAAGATTTCCTATTTACCCCTAGGATTGGGGGTTAGGGGGCCCAAGATTGAAAAATCTTTTTTAAAGACCGATTATTCCGCTTGCAATATTAAAGTAAATTACAAGAGATAAAGCGTCAACAATTGTTGTTATAAATGGGTTTGCCATAACAGCCGGGTCAAAACCAAGTTTGCTTGCAAGAATTGGCAGAACCGAGCCTGTGATTTTTGCGGTAAGCACTGTCAGAAGTATGGTCAGAGATACAACGAGTGAAACAGTTACACTTGCGTTGTCCAACCATATTACTTTGAAGAAAGAAGCAACCGCAAGGGTAAGACCGCAAAGAATGGCAACACGGGTTTCTTTCCATATGGTTATCAGAATATCTGAAAAATCAATTTCACCAAGGGAAAGACCACGAATGATGGTAACGGAAGCCTGGCTTCCTGAGTTACCGCCCGTTCCCATAAGCATAGGAATAAATGACGCTAAAATAACCTGAGATGCAAGTGAATTTTCAAAAGACCGCATTATCATAGTGGTAAAAGATGCGGAAAGCATCAGGAGAAGAAGCCACGGAATGCGGTTTTTCCAAAGCTCAAACACGCTTGTTTTAAGATAAGGTTTGTCGCCCGGGAGGATAGCTGCCATTTTTTCCATATCCTCGGTAGCCTCTTCCTGCAGGACGTCCATCGCGTCATCGACTGTTACGATACCGACAAGACGACGTTCCTCATCAACAACGGGAAGTGCCAGAAAGTCATATTTCTGGAGGGCGTTTGCAACGTCTTCCTTGTCGTCGGTAGTTGTGGCGTAGATGGGATTTTGTTCCATAATGTCTTCGATAACATCATCCTCATCTGCAAGGAGAAGGGCTTTTGCAGTAACAATGCCCACAAGCTTATTGTGATCTGTCGTAACATAACAGGTGTAGATTGTTTCTTTATCAAGACCGGTTTTTCTGATTCGGCGAAGAGCCTCTTTAACGGTCATTTTTCTGCGCAGGCTGACATACTCGATTGTCATAATGCTGCCTGCACTGTCCTCGGGGTATTTTAAGATTTCGTTAATCATTTTGCGTTTGTCGGGGTCTGCCGACCGCAAAATACGTTTTATGACGTTGGCGGGCATTTCTTCAATAATGTCAACCGCGTCATCCAGATAAATTTCATCCATGACAGCTTTAAGCTCGCTGTCACTGAAACTGTGAATAAGATGCTCCTGAAGGTCCGATTCCATAAAGGTAAAGGTTTCTGCAGCAAGATCTTTCGGCAGAATTCTGAAAACCTTTACGAGTGCCTCTTCGGGAATTTCTTCCATAAAAAGAGCTATGTCGGCAGGATTAAGCTCTGCCAGAAAGCTTTTGAGCTGACCGAACTTTTTTTCTTCAAGAAGCTCAAGTGCTTTTTCAAACATTATAATTCCTCCTTATCGAATATTTTGATAGGTAAGAAGTATAATGCAAAGTAAAAACGATTTATGGCATAAAAACAAACGCTCCGGCGATTGTATCTATGCCGCAACTTCGCTCAGGGGGCTTTGCATTACTACCGCTTACAGCGTCCATTTTCTTCACCTCTTAAGTAAAAATTAGTGCGATAGCACACCACTTATATTCTATTACAAAAATCATGCTTTGTCAATTATGAAATTTTGCCTTATTTTCTATTGACAGAAGGCTTTTTTTGTGATATAATTCTTAATTAGCCGCACGGGACGGGTTATAAATCCCTTAGTGGTACCCGGCAGTCCGGCGAGTATGGAGGATGGAGGTAAATAAAATGTACGCAGTAATCGAAACCGGCGGAAAACAGTACAAAGTTGAAAAAGGCGACGTAATTTTCGTTGAAAAACTTGGTGTTGAAGCTGGCAAAAAGGTTAAATTTGATGTTCTCGCAGTTGTTGACGGTGAAAACACAAAAATCGGTGCTCCCACAGTAAAAGGTGTTTCTGTAGAAGCTGCTGTTATCGAAAGTGTTAAAGGCAACAAAGTAAGAATCTTCAAATACAAACCCAAAAAAGGTTATCACAAGCGTCAGGGTCACAGACAGCCCCTTGATAAAATTGAAATCAAAGCTATCAAAGTTGCTAAACCCAGAGCGCCCAAAGCTGAAACAGTAGAAGCTACTGAAGAAAACTAAGCTATGACAACCGTGAAGTTTGTTCTGGACTCTGATGGAAATGTAAAAAGCTTTACAGTATCGGGTCATTCCGGCTATGCCGCGGAAGGCGAGGATATTGTTTGTGCGGCGATTTCATCGGGCGTTCAGATGCTTGAAATGCAGATTGCACAGGTGATTGGTGAAAAGAAAGCTTCTTTCACGGAAAGAGATGTTGAAATTTCATACATCATTCCTGAATTATCCGGAGAAGAAAAGTTTGCCGTAAATAATATGGTAAGCGGATTTAAGGATTTTTTGCAATCGGTAAGCAAACACTACAAAGATTATCTTACTTTTAAAATGGAGGTAAAAAAATGTTAAATTTAAATTTACAGTTTTTTGCTCATAAAAAGGGTGTTGGTAGTACAAAAAACGGTCGTGACAGCGAATCCAAAAGACTTGGTGTAAAAAGAGCTGACGGTCAGACAGTACTGGCAGGCAACATTCTTGTTAAACAGAGAGGAACAAAAATCCACCCCGGCACAAACGTTGGCAAGGGTAGCGATGACACACTGTTCGCTCTGGTAACGGGCAAAGTTAAATTTGAACGTCTCGGCAGAGACAAAAAACAGGTTAGTGTATATCCTAACGCGTAAGTTTTAAAATTAAAGCAGAACGAAATTTTCGTTCTGCTTTTTTTATTTGTTATTGAAATAGAGGAAAATCTATGATATTATATAATAGAAAAGGAGTTTGATTTATTATGATGGATATGTTTACTGAAGTACTGCTTAAAAGAAAAAGGAGTCTTAAAGAGTATTTAATTATTATTCCCCTTGCGATAATTGGCGTGATAGGCACACTTGCATATTATATTTTCCTGTCCGCAACACTTCTTTCGGGAGTGGGGATTGGTGTTGTTGTTCTTATGTGGTGGGGAATTTACATTCTCTATTCCAAAAACAACCTTGAATTTGAATACACCGTTACCAACAGTGATGTTGACGTTGATATGATAGTTGCAAAAAGAAAAAGAAAACGCCTTATCAGCTTTGCTGCTAAAGATATTCAGATGATGGCACCGGTTGAGCAGCTTGGAAAAGAAAAGTTTGACAAAGAAATAGACGCATCTTCGCACGACGACCGCTTTGATGTGTACTTTATCGATGTAAAAACCAGAATGGGCAGGACAAAAATTCTTGTTAACCCGTCAGAAAAAATGCTTAACATTTTAAAAACTTTCAGACCGCAGAATATTGTGATAGGCGAGGAAAAGTAAATGGACAGGCTTGTTTCAGCTGAAAAAATGCGACTTTTTGAAGAAAAGGTTTTTTCTCTGGGGATTGACAGCTTTGCCGTTATGGAGAAAGCGGCACTCAGGATTTTCGACGAGGTAAAAAAACGAATTTCACCATCTTCAAAAGTGCTTGTTATATGCGGAAAAGGCAATAATGGCGGAGACGGTCTGGCAGTGGCAAGGATGCTTGAAATGGACGGATTTGATGTGAAAATCTGCCTGCCGTTTGGCGAGCCGTCAACTGCCGATGCGATAAAAAACTTTGAAATAGTAAAAAAGCTTGGAATTGATATAGTCGGAGATGCAGAGTTTGACAGGTTTGATGTAATTGTTGATGCTCTTCTTGGAACGGGACTTTCCAAAAATGTGAAATCGGACATTCCGGGAAAGATTAATTCGTCCGGTGCATTTGTTATCTCTGCCGACATTCCGAGCGGTATAAGTTCGGACACAGGAGCGGTTATGGAAAATGCGGTCAAAGCAGATGTGACCGTTGCTCTGGCGTTTAAAAAATATGGCCATTCGGTTTATCCCGGCAAAGAATTTTGCGGAGAAATTGTTCTTGCAGATATTGGAATTCCGTTTTCCGGGGAATGTGACACTTTTGAAACTGACACAGACTTTGTCCGTCAAATTCTTGTTCCTGCAAAAAAAGATGCACACAAAGGAGATATGGGCAGACTTTGCGTGGTTGCCGGAAGCAAAGGAATGACGGGGGCGGCAACGCTCAGCTGCGAGGGGGCACTCAAAAGCGGTGCCGGACTGGTGACACTTTTTACACCCGGAAATTTAAACGAAATATATGAGAAAAAACTGACCGAAGCGATGACCTTGCCACTTGACTGTGAAGATTCTGTTGACGCAGACAAGCTGATGGAGCATAAAGACAGACTGACCTCTGCCGATGCAGTTATAATAGGCCCCGGGCTTGGCAGGGATTGTGACGGGGCAAAAATTATAGAATTCATATTTGAAAATAAAATTCCGGCGGTCATTGACGCCGATGGAATAAACGCTCTTGCTGCGAATATAAATATATTACGTGGCGTGAAAGGCGACGTTGTTCTGACACCCCATATAGGAGAGTTTTCGCGACTTACAGGGCTTTCCACACAGGAAATCCTGTCGGACAGATTGGCTCTTGCGAGAAAATTTGCCGTAGAATACGGCGTCACACTCCTTTTAAAGGGCGCGGGGACGGTTGTTGCTCTGCCTGACGGAAAAGCCTATATAAACCACACCGGGAATTGCGGAATGGCAACGGGCGGCAGCGGAGATGTACTTGCCGGCATTACGGGGGCATTCCTTGCAAGAGGTATGGGCGCACCTATGAGTGCTGTTGCCGCGGCATACATTCACGGACTCGCGGGGGATATAGCAAAGGAAACCCTGGGTGAAACAAGTATGTTGCCGACAGATATTATAAACTGTCTGCACTCTGCATTTTTGAAGATAAAAAATCAGGATTGCTGAAATAAGCCTCCGGATTATAAGTGAAATATAATTTGGAGGATTTTGAAATGAAAAAGATAATTCCGGCTGTCCTGCTGACGCTTTTTCTGTTTTGCGGATGCAGTAAGCTCCCCACGATGGATGTAAATAAAAGATGTTATGAAACATTTGCAGATATGACATCTTTTACGGCGGAAATAAAGGTTACGGCGAACTCAAACACAAACTCTACCGAATATACAGCCGTCCAGTATTATAAGTCTCCCGACAAGATGAGAACCGAGTCGCAGGACCTTATAAGCGTTGTAAACGGGCGCAGTATGTGTGTGAAAAATGCCGCGAGCGGGCAGATTGTCCGAGCCGAGCAGCTTCCCAAAACCGACGTGGATTATATGTTTTTGCACAATGTAATCTCGGCATACTATCAGGGTGAAGAAACCACCGCGGCTATGGACTCTGAAAAAAATGAGGAAATACTCACGCTCACCGTGGAAACGGGACTTTCAAACCCCTATAAAGCTGTTGCGGAGCTGAAAATAAGCGCTGAAGATATGATGCCGCTATCCCTTGAAATAAAGGGCAGAGACGGCAAAACATATACAGAAATTGAATACCTTTCATTTAAGATAAACGAAGATATTCCGAATGAAATTTTTAATTTTTAAGGAAGTTTAGTTATGAAAAATCATACTTACAGAAC
>JAZOQS010000125.1:0-4353 GCA_045656205.1 Clostridia bacterium
GCAACATTTGTTTATGACTTTGACAGATTTGACGCGGCAGACATTATGCCTATGTTTGCTAAACATAAGATTACAACATTTTGTGCACCTCCTACAATGCTCAGAATGATGATAAAACAGGATTTATCCAAATACGATTTCTCCTCTGTTCGTCATATGACAACGGCAGGTGAAGCACTTAACCCGGAAGTTTACAGACAGTTTGAAAAAGCTACCGGACTTCAGATAATTGAGGGCTTCGGTCAGACCGAAAGCACAATGATTATCGGTAATATGGTTGGTGCGTCACATAAAATCGGTTCTATGGGTAAACCGGCTCCTATTTATGATGTTGAACTTGTAAATGAAGACGGCGAACAGGTAGCTGTCGGTGAAACAGGCGAAATTGTTATTAACCTCAAAAATGGTCACCCCTGCGGTCTGTTTACAGGTTATTACAATGCTGAAGATAAGACAAAAGAAGTTATGCACGACGGATATTATCACACAGGCGACACCGCGTGGCGTGATGAAGACGGTTTCTTCTGGTATGTCGGCAGAGTGGACGATGTTATCAAATCTTCCGGATACCGCATCGGACCTTTTGAAATTGAAAGTGTTATTATGGAGCTTCCTTATGTTCTTGAATGTGGCGTTTCCGCTGAACCGGACGATGTTCGCGGTCAGGTTGTTAAAGCAAGTATTGTACTTGTTAAAGGCACAGAGCAGACGGAAGAGCTGAAAAAAGAAATTCAGCAGTATGTTAAAAAGCATACAGCTCCTTATAAATATCCGCGAATTGTTGTGTTTAAAGATGAACTTCCCAAAACAGTAAGCGGTAAAATTCAAAGAAATAAACTCTAAGAAAGAGGCGTTATTATGGAAATCAAAATCACAAGAACTACAACCCCAAAAGCTAAACCTGAAAAAGGTGCAAAACTTGGTTTTGGTAAAATTTTTACTGACCATATGTTCATGATGAACTACACAGAAGGCAAAGGCTGGCACGATGCAAGAATTGTGCCCTATGGTGCACTTTCTCTTGAACCTGCTGCAATGGTATTCCATTATGGTCAGGAAATGTTTGAAGGTCTTAAAGCATACAAAGGTGCTGACGGTAAAACAAGACTTTTCAGACCTGATATGAACGCAAAAAGAGCAAATGCAAGTAACGAAAGACTCTGCATTCCCGAAATTCCCGAAGAAATGTTTGTTGAAGCAATAAAAGCGGTTGTTAAAGTTGATGAAGACTGGATTCCCGAAGAAGACGGCACATCACTTTACATCAGAC
Source organism: Clostridia bacterium (assembly GCA_045656205.1). GTDB lineage: Bacteria > Bacillota > Clostridia > RUG12999 > RUG12999 > RGIG7450. The sequence goes on from JAZOQS010000125.1 coordinate 1,271, forward strand.
CTTTTGTTATCGCAACAGACGAATTTTTAGGAGTTGCTCCTTCAAAAACATACCTCTTCATCGTTATTCTCGCACCCAGCGGTGCTTACTATGAAAACGGCCTTGCTCCTGTAGGCATCTGGATTGAAGATGACTATGTAAGAGCTGTTAAAGGCGGTATGGGATTTGCTAAAACAGGCGGTAACTACGCAGCAAGTCTTATTGCACAGGTTAAAGCTCACGACGACGGTTATTCTCAGGTTCTCTGGCTTGACGGCGTTGAAAGAAAATATATTGAAGAAGTTGGAGCAATGAACATCTTCTTCAAAATTGATGGAAAAATTATTACTCCTGCTCTTAACGGCAGCATCCTGCCCGGTATTACAAGAAACTCTGTAATTGAGCTTTGTAAACGTATGGGATACACTGTTGAAGAAAGAAAAGTTTCTGTTGATGAGCTTGTTGAAGCTGCTAATACAGGCAAACTTGAAGAATGCTTCGGTACAGGTACAGCAGCGGTTATTTCTCCCGTTGGTAAACTCAGATACAAAGACGAAGTATTTACTATAAACAACAATGAAATCGGTGAAGTAAGCCAGAAACTTTACGATACAGTAACCGGTATTCAGTGGGGTAAATGTGAGGATGAGCTGGGTTGGACAGTAACTCTTTAATATTTAAAAGACTAACAATTATTTCAGGTCATTACGGCAGCGGCAAAACCAACATTGCAGTAAATATTGCAAAAGAACTTGCTGAAACCAAAAGCAATGTGGCACTTGCGGACCTTGATATAGTAAATCCTTATTTCAGGTCTAAAGACAGTGAGCGTGAACTTGAAGAAAAAGGCATCCGCCTTATCTGCTCGCTATACGCCAATTCAAATGTTGATATTCCTGCTCTTCCGCAGGAAATATACGCCCTGACGGATGATAAAACGCTGACAGCGGTACTTGATATCGGCGGTGACGACAGGGGAGCGCTTGTTCTCGGAAGGCTCGCTGATAGCATAAAACAGGAAAATGACTATGAAATGCTGATGGTGGTAAACAAATTCAGACCTGAAACAAAAGATGCAGACTCGGCAATAGAAATAATGCGCGAAATTGAGTTTGCCTCCAAAATAAAATTTACAGGTATTATAAACAATTCAAACCTCGGTGTAGAAACCGATGAAAACTACATTTTGTCTTCGCTTTCTTACGCTGAAGAAATTGCAGAAAAGACCGGAATTCCCGTTGTTATGACAACGGTAAGTGAAGACATTGAAGTCGGAGCGGATATTCCCGGACTTTATAAAATGAAACTTCAGGATAAATATTTCTGATAAAAAAGGAGTGACAAAAGTTGTCAAAATTAACTTTTAAAACAGACCTTTGTAAAGGTTGCGGTCTTTGTATAGACGCTTGTCCCAAAAATATTTTAAGACTGTCACCTGACAAAATCAATAAAAAAGGACATCACCCGGCAGAGCTTACAGATGAAGCTGCTTGTATCGGTTGCGCATCCTGTGCAATTATGTGTCCTGACTGTATAATTACGGTGGAAAGGGGATAAGAAAATGGCAGAAAAAGTTTTAATGAAAGGTAACGAAGCAATTGCTGAGGCTGCAATCCTTGCCGGCTGCAGACATTATTTCGGTTACCCTATCACACCGCAGACAGAAGTTGCGGCATATATGGCAAAGAAAATGCCTAAAATCGGCGGAACATTCCTCCAGGCTGAAAGTGAAATTGCAGCTATTAACATGGTTTATGGTGTTGCTGCAACAGGTAAAAGAGTTATGACCTCTTCTTCCAGCCCCGGAATTTCTCTTAAAAGTGAAGGTATATCCTACCTTGCAGGTTCAGACCTTCCTGCACTTATATTAAACGTTCAGCGTGGTAGCCCCGGTCTTGGCGGTATCCAGCCCAGCCAGTCGGACTATTTCCAGGCTACACGCGGCAGCGGTCACGGCGACTATCACCTTGTAGTTTATGCGCCTGCTTCTGTTCAGGAAATGGCTGAACTTACAGTTAAAGGTTTTGCAGTTGCTGATAAATATCGCATGCCTGTAATGCTCCTTGCTGACGGTACACTCGGTCAGATGATGGAACCTGTTTCTCTAGATTTTGAGGAACCTCCCATGCCTGAAAAACCTTGGGCAACAAACGGCACAAAAATGGAGCGTGAGCATAACGTTGTAAACTCACTTTATCTCCAGCCTGACAAACTTGAAAAGACAAACTTTGAAAGATTTGAACGTTACGAAATTGTAAAACGTGACGAGGCTATGTACGAAGAGTTTATGATGGAAGATGCTGAAATCTGTGTAACAGCTTTCGGTATCGCGGCTCGTGTATCTAAAAATGCTGTTATTGAAGCAAGAAAACAGGGAATTAAAGTTGGTATGATAAGACCTATCACACTCTGGCCTTTCCCGAACAAACCCTATGAAGAAGCAGCAAAACACGTAAAAGAAATCATTTCCGTTGAACTTTCAATGGGTCAGATGATAGAAGATGTAAAACTTGCATCACAGTGCAAAGTTCCTGTTTCACTCTGCAACCGTGTTGGTGGTATGATTGTATCACCCGAACAGGTGCTTGACGCTATTAAAAAAGCAAACGGAGGTGCAAAATAATGGCAGTTGTATTTGAAAAACCTCATGCTCTTGCAGACGTTCCCTTCCATTATTGTCCCGGATGTACTCATGGTATAATCCACAGACTTGTTGCCGAAGTTATTGATGAACTCGGCATTGAAGGAAGAACAATCGGTGTTGCACCGGTTGGTTGCTCTGTTATGGCTTATGACTATTTTAATTGTGATATGATTGAAGCAGCTCACGGACGTGCTCCTGCTGTTGCAACAGGTGTTAAACGTTCTGATCCCGAAAACAACGTTGTTTTCACATATCAGGGCGACGGTGACCTTGCATCTATCGGTATGGCTGAAACAGTTCATGCTGCTGCAAGAAACGAAAACATTACAATTATTTTCGTTAACAATGCAATTTATGGTATGACAGGCGGTCAGATGGCTCCTACATCTCTGCCCGGTCAGGTTACACAGACTTCACCTTACGGCCGTGACACAAATCACTGCGGTTTTCCGATAAAAGT
>JAZOQS010000126.1:0-3239 GCA_045656205.1 Clostridia bacterium
TCAGATCTTCTTTTAAGAAGATGTCTTACAAATTCTGTTTGCCTGTCTGCGGACGTGTGTGCGGCATTTGATCCTCTGTATGCAAATGTTTATGAAAAGCAGAACACACCCAGACTTGGCTTTGGACTTGCCTTTATGAAATATACAGATTCAAGGGGTAAAAGTGGCTCAAGTGATGCTTCGGCAGAACTCATTTATAAAATAACAAGCCTGCTTGAAGATGAAAAAGTGTGTTGGCAGATAGGTGAACTAGGCAAGGTTGATGAAGGTGGCGGCGGAACGGTTGCTCAATATATCGCAAATCTGGACATCGAAGTTATTGACTGCGGAGTGCCGCTTCTTTCAATGCACGCACCTTTTGAAATTGCATCAAAAGCCGATATTTATGCGGCATACAAGGGATATAAGGCGTTTTTTGAAAAAATTAGCTAAAAAGGACTGAAGATGAATGACCGACGGATACCAGAAATCAAAAAATTTAATAGTAGCACTTTCGTCGGTTAAATTTGGCGGTACATCCGAGCCGACAAAACTTGTTCCCGTTATACGAGTAAGCGGAAAAGATGTTTATTTAAGCCTTAAAATCGGTACAAGCAGACTTTACAATGTTAAAAGTATAAGAGGCTTTTTCAAAACTCTTGAAACCGGCGAAACGCTTGAGTTCAGCAAAAAATATATATTTAATGCTTCAAGAGCGGAATTCCCCGCAGAAACAAGAGCATTTATAAGCCTGCTTTCGGTTTTGACGGCTGACATGTCCTTATCGGACAGAGAATTTAAACCGGAAGAAAAATATATTCTGCCGGTGCTGCAACAACTGTGCGACATTAATACCGAAATTTTCGGCGGAGATATCGCGGGAATCACAGGTGTAGTTACGCAAAAACTTCCTGCGCTTGAATTTGATGTGTTAAAACAGGGACAGTACTGCATTTTAAGATGCGAAAGCCTGCCCGGCATTACACCGCTCACAGAAGATTACAGAGCGGTTTTCTTTGCAGGGAACATTCATATTTTAAGGTCGGCACACGCGGATATATTAAATCAGATTATAAATGCGAGTGAAAATGGTTCTGTTATTTTCCGCGAAGAGGAAGAGCTTGAGCTTATCACACGCGTTCTTCCGCAGGTCAGAAGAGTGGGTAAGGTTAATATAGACAGCAGTATAAAAAAGGATGTTACTGTCGGTCAGCTTAAAATAAAGACTTACCTTGACAGAACGGGGCTTGGAACTGTTTCGGCGACTGTAAGATTTTGCTACGGGACGGAAGAGTTCAACCATTTTCTCGGCGAAAAACCTGTAAGTGACGGCAAAATTTTAATCCGTGATACAAGGCGTGAAAATGAGTTTATAAGACTTGCGGGAAAACTTGGTTTCCAGCCGGATGACGGCATTTTATATCTTTCGGATGAATATAAGCTGTATGATTTTTTAAACGAAGGTATATTTGAGATGAAAGAATTGTCCGAAATTTTTTATTCGGACAGATTCAATATAGAAATAATAACCCCAACAAAAGGTAATGGCGGGGTTAGTCTGTCGGCAGGGAATATGCTTGAATTTTCCTTGTCTGTTGACGGAATTGATGATGAGGAACTTGCCGATATAATGGAAGCGGTAAGGGAAAAAAGAAAATTCTATCACTTAAAATCGGGGTCTTTTGTCAATCTTGAAGCAAAACCCTTGTCTCAGGGAGTTAAACTTTTAGAGAGTCTTGAAGCTGAAAAAGGCGGCAGGATAAGTCTGGCGCGCGCGTTTTTCCTTGACGGATTTGAAGGCGGGTCAATAAAAATAACAGGTGATGATAAGTTTAAAGAATTTATCAGTAGTTTTGAAACGGATGACAGTCACATTCCGGAGGAAATAGATAAAATTCTCCGTCCCTATCAGAGAACAGGCGTGAAATGGATGAAAACCCTTTCGCGATTTAAAATGGGCGGAATTTTAGCGGACGAAATGGGTCTTGGTAAAACTCTTCAGACCATTGCTTTTATTATGAGCGAGTACAGCGGAAAACCCTCTCTTATAGTGGTACCCACTTCGCTTATATTCAACTGGAAATCGGAAATTGAAAAGTTTGCTCCGAATGCAAAAACGGTTATTTTAAGCGGTAGTCCCGAAATGCGGAGTGACGCGGCAACTAAAATTAATGACGCTCATTTTGTTATCACATCCTACGGATTTTTAAGAAACGATTTAAGACTTTATACTGAAACTGAATTTGCCTATTGCTTCATTGATGAGGCACAGCAAATCAAAAATCCCAACACTTTAAGTGCAAGGGTGGTAAAACAGATAAAAGCGGACAGTTTTTTTGCTCTTACGGGTACACCGCTTGAAAATACTCTGTTAGAGCTCTGGTCGGTGTTTGACTTTATTATGCCGGGATATCTTTACAGCAGACACAAGTTCAGAAATCTTTATGAAATTCCCATTGTAAAAGAAAAGGATAAAGATGCACTGAAAGTTCTGCAGAAACATATCCGTCCCTTTATTCTGCGCAGACTAAAAAGCGAAGTTATGTCCGAACTTCCGGAAAAAATTGAAAATTATCTGCCTTGCGAAATGACGGACGAGCAGAAAAAACTCTATCTCGGTTTTGCCCGTCAGGCAAAAGAAGAAGTGTTTATGCTTGGTGACAGCGGAGAGTTTGAGAAAAACCGAATCAGGATACTCGCACTTATTACAAGACTTCGTCAGCTTTGCTGCCATCCGTCGCTGTTTATAGAAAATTATGACGGTGAAAGCGGCAAACTGAATCTTCTTAAAGATATAGTTGAATCGGGCATCGCGGAGGGACACAGAATACTCATCTTTTCGCAGTTTACAAGTATGCTTGGTCTCATTTCCGATATGCTTTCGGAAATGGGGGTAAGCCACTATTATCTTGACGGAAGCACAAAAAGTGAACAGCGGTTTAATATGGTAAAATCCTTTAACGAAGGTATGTGCGACATATTCCTGGTGTCACTGCGCGCCGGCGGAACGGGACTTAATCTCACGGGAGCGGATATGGTAATCCACTATGACCCGTGGTGGAATCCGGCGGTGGAAAATCAGGCGACTGACCGTGCCCATCGTATAGGACAGACCAAGGTGGTTCAGGTGACAAAGCTTATAGCCTCGGGAACCATAGAAGAAAAGATTTGCGAGCTTAAAAAACTTAAACAGGAAATGGTGGACAGTGTGCTTGAAACGGGCGAAACAATGCTGTCATCCCTTTCCTATGAAGAAATTA
>JAZOQS010000127.1:0-13789 GCA_045656205.1 Clostridia bacterium
TGAAGATATAAGAAGTGTTTCATCGTCAATTCCCGCAAGTATTTTAAGAGCGTTGAGCATCAGCGCTGCCGAAGCACCTAAAAGTGCGGAAGTTTTTCCTGTTACCATACGACCGTCGGGGAGCTGAAGTGCAACTGCGGGACCGCCTGTCTGCTGACTTTTTTCAAGAGCCGCGTTAACAACGGCACGGTCCTTTTTGGTAATGTTAAGCTGGTTCATCAGAAGCTCAATTTTATAAACTTCCGACTGATCGGTCAGCCCTTCGCGCTGTGAACTTAAGCTGTTACAGTAGCGGCGGATGATTTCCTGCTTTGCCGCATTATTTACGCCTTCGTCATCCGTGATGCAAAAACCTGCCATATTTACGCCCATATCTGTCGGGCTTTTATATGGAGATTCGCCCAGGATTTTTTCAAACATTGTATTGAGTACCGGGAAGATTTCGACGTCTCTGTTGTAGTTGACGGTGGTTTCCCCGTAAGCTTCGAGATGATAAGGGTCAATCATATTAAGGTCATCAAGGTCTGCGGTTGCCGCCTCATATGCAAGGTTTACAGGATGCTTGAGAGGAAGATTCCAGATAGGGAATGTTTCATATTTAGCATAACCGGCCTTTATACCGTGTTTATAGTCGTGATAAAGCTGGGAAAGACAGGTTGCGATTTTACCACTGCCAGGACCGGGAGCGGTCACAACCACGAGTTTGCGGGATGTTTTGATATAGTCGTTTTTTCCGTATCCGTCATCGCTTACGATGAGCGGAATGTTTGCCGGATAATCGGGAATAATATAGTGCTTGTACACATCAATTCCAAGACCTTTAAGACGTTTTTCAAAACTGTCTGCCGCAGGCTGGGACTGATACTGAGTAATAACAACGCTGCCCACGAAAAGTCCGATACTGCGGAAAGCATCAATAAGACGGAGAGCCTCAAGGTCGTAGGTTATACCAAGGTCGCCGCGACGTTTGTTTTTTTCGATAGCATCGGCACTTATGGCGATGATTATTTCTGCCTGGTCTTTAAGCTGGAGAAGCATTTTAACCTTGCTGTCAGGCTCAAAACCGGGGAGCACCCTTGACGCATGGAAATCGTCAAAGAGCTTACCGCCGAATTCCAGATAAAGTTTGCCGCCGAAATGGTCAATCCTCTCTAAAATTTTCTCCGACTGAAGCTTTAAATATTTATCATTATCAAAACAAAGCTTTCTCATATCCAAAAAACCTTTCCGCCAAAAAATATCAGAACAACAAAAAGCGTCCCTTTTTTAAGAGACGCTTTTTTTCAGTGCCCTATTTATTATATCATTTTACTTTAATATTAATCAAGAGGTAACTTTAAGAAAAAAGCACAAAATATATCAACTCTTATCGTTAATTTGCACAATATGACAGAAACCTCTTTATAATTATACAAGAAATGGACGAAAGTGTGCATAAAATATGGAAAAGTATTGACAACTTTTAAAAAAATGATATAATGAAGGCATAATCTTTTTATTGGAGGAATTAAACTATGAAAAAAGTATTGGCACTTATCATGGCAATGCTTCTCGTTATCTGTGCACTCGCAGCATGCGGCACAAATGAAGAAGTAGCAACACTTAAAATGGGTACAAACGCGGCTTTCCCTCCCTATGAATACAAAGAGGGCGAAGCTTTTGTTGGTATCGACGTTGAAATTGCTGACGCAATTGCAAAAGAACTTGGCATGACTCTTGAAGTTGTGGACATGGAATTTGATTCCATCATTCCCGCTGTTCAGAAGGGCGAAGTTAACTTCGGTATGGCAGGTATGACTGTAAACGAAGAACGTAAACTTGAAGTTGACTTTACATCAAGCTACGCTACAGGCGTTCAGGTTGTTATCGTTCCTGAAAATTCTGATATTGCAACTCTTGATGATCTTGAAGGCAAAAAAATCGGTACACAGCTTGGTACAACAGGCGATATGTACTCCAAAGATGATTACGGCGAAGAAAACGTAACAAGCTACGGCAAAGGTGCTGACGCTGTTATCGCTCTTAAAGGCGGCGACGTTGATGCAGTTATCATCGATAACGAACCTGCAAAAGCTTTCGTTGCTGAAAACGAAGGTCTTAAAATTCTTGAAACAGAATATGCAGTTGAAGACTATGCAATTGCAGTTTCCAAAGAAAACACAGAGCTTTTAGACAAAATCAACGCTGCTCTTGAAAAACTTACAGCTGACGGCACAGTTGATACTATTATTTCAAAATACATAAAAGCTGAATAATTAACGGATAATTCTGCAAAGGCAGGTGAGTATTCGCCTGCTTTTGCATTTTATCTATAGAAGCTACTGCTTAAACTGTTTTTTCAGAGGCAGAATATTTGCAGTTGAAAAAACAGCTTAAGTTTATGAAAGGGGTTAACTGTATATGAATAAAAGAAAAATATCAGCCATAATAATTTCTGTTGTTATAGTGCTTGCAGTCTTATGCGGAGCGGTGTGGATGGCATCATCACAGACCAGAGCAACGGAAATAACAGCTCAGGAAGCGCAAAAGATAGTAAATGAGCAGTTTGATGCAATGGCAGGCACAAAAGCACTTAAGGTTATTGCCGGAAAGAATGAGATTACGGTTAATTCTGTTTCTTATGGTCAGGAAAAGGATATTATTCTTGACTGCGAGGTTAACACAGTGGACGCTAAAAGCGTTCTTCAGCCTGAGTATAATTCATTCTTAAGCAGTGATGTTAAAAAGAAAAACGGCACAATGTTCAAATCCGCGCTGGATTTCAAGCTTGAATTTGAACCGACCATTCAGGAGCTTTTTAAATACGCACCCGAAACACAGGCAAAGATTCAGGTTGTGCTTTTTGATACAAAGGGCGGACTTAAGGTTTATGCCGCAAATGATGTTGTCAATGCTGTTTTTGGCGGTATAGTTGATGTTAAGAATGAAATTGCGGAAATAAAAACATATTTTGACGGCGGAGAAGAAAAGACTCTTGAATCAGGAAATATAAACAAAGGAATTATAGAGTGCATCAATGTGTCATATTCTCCCGACAAGCCGGACACTTCAAACTGGATTGGAAGAAGCGTTAACAAACTTAAAAAGGATTTTAACCAGAACTTTATAGAGCACGACAGATGGAAAACCATTCTGACAGGACTGTGGACAACCATAAAACTCACAATTTTTGCACTTCTTATCGGTATTGTCCTCGGTTTTCTGGTTGCATTTATCAGGGTTACATATCTTAAAAATACTAAAAAGGGAATTCTTCTTAAAGTATTCAACTTTATTGCAGAACTGTATCTGACAGTTACACGCGGCACGCCGGTAGTTGTGCAGATAATGATAATTTACTTTGTAATTTTCATGCCCATAGGAATAGATAAATTTGTCGCGGCAGTAATCTGTTTCGGGCTTAACTCGGGAGCATATGTTGCGGAAATTGTCCGTGGCGGAATTATGAGCATTGATGTCGGTCAGACCGAAGCGGGAAGAAGCCTTGGGTTTAACTATATGCAGACAATGTGGCACATTGTGTTCCCTCAGGCGTTTAAAGCGGTACTTCCTGCACTTGCGAACGAATTTGTTGTACTTCTTAAAGAAACATCAATCGCATTCTATATCGGTCTTGGCGACCTTATGTATTCGGTAAACGCAATTCGTGCTGCGACATACAGTGCATTTATGCCTCTTGTTGCGGCGGCGGTTATTTATCTTATTATGGTGCTTGTACTGTCCAAACTTGTAAGCATTCTGGAAAGGAGACTGAGAAACAGTGAACGATAATATCATTATAAAAACCGAAAATCTTTCCAAATGTTTTAAAGGCTCCATCCATGCATTAAGAAATGTCAGCACCGAAATTGAGCGCGGTGAGGTTGTTGTTATAATTGGGCCGTCCGGCTCGGGTAAATCCACATATCTCCGCTCGCTTAACCTGCTTGAAGATCCGACAGGCGGAAAAATCATATTTGACGGAACGGATATATTAAGTCCCAAAACGGACATTAACAAAATCCGTCAGAAAATGGGAATGGTTTTCCAGCATTTCAATCTGTTCCCGCATATGACAATTCTTAAAAATCTTACAATTGCACCTATGAAACTTCTTAAAATGTCCAAAGAAGAGGCGGAAAAAAAGGCAATGGAACTTCTTGCAAGAGTTGGCCTTGCTGACAGGGCAGAGGCTTATCCTTCGCAGCTTTCGGGCGGACAGAAACAGAGGGTTGCTATTGTACGCGCACTTTGTATGAGCCCCGACGTAATGCTTTTTGACGAGCCGACAAGTGCTCTTGACCCTGAAATGGTCGGTGAGGTTTTAAATGTTATGAAGCAGCTCGCAAAAGAGGGGATGACCATGCTTGTTGTTACTCACGAAATGGGATTTGCGCGTGAGGTTGCAGACAGGGTGATTTTCATGGCAGACGGACAGATTGTTGAAGAAGGCAAACCGGACGAGATTTTTTCTTCTCCGAAAGACGAAAGAACAAAACAGTTTTTACAGAACATACTGTAATTTTTCAGTGACGGGATACTCCCGTCACTTTTTTTGTTTTTTCTATTGAAAGAGGAAATAAAAAATGATACAATATAATTGTATAACTATATTGGTCAGTCGCGATTCCCTGACCTAAATTAAAATAAGGAGAATTTAATATGAAAATGACAAAAACAAGAGCAGTAGTGTTTACAGGAACAGTTGCCGCTGTTTATGCGGCATTATCCCTTATGCCGGGACTTTCGGTCCTGACATTTGTTCCCGTTCAGCTAAGGATTGCAGAGGCGCTATGCGCACTCGCGCTTCTGACGCCGTGGGCGATTCCGGCGTTGACACTGGGATGTTTTCTGACCAACCTTGCAAGTCCCATGATGGCAATAGACTTGCCTCTCGGCACACTTGCCACGCTGATTGCCGCTGTGGGAACATATTTTTTAAGAAAAAAACCTGCCCTTGCGATGCTTATGCCGGTTATATCAAACGGACTTATCGTAGGCTCAATAGTGCATTTCTGGGTGGACTCAAGTTTTGGGCTGGCAGTTAATATGCTGCTTGTAGCAGTTGGAGAAGCCGCTGCATGCTATTTGTTTGGTTTGCCGCTTTATAAAGCGATGAAAAAATATTTTAAGTAAAATAACCTTTGCATCTGCAAAGGGATAACGGAGAAAAGTTATGGAACGTATATTACCGTTTAGGGGGCTCAGATACAACAAAAATATTGTTGGAAACTTAAGTGCTGTACTCGCTCCGCCATATGACGTCATATCGGAGGAAACACAAAAAGCACTTCTGACAGGTCACCCGTTTAATATCATAAGACTTGAATATGGTCTGCTTATCGACACCGACACCGATGTTGACAACAGATACACCAGAAGCAAGGAAACTCTCACTGAATGGATATATTCAGGAGTTCTTGTTCCGGACAGACAGCCCACTCTTTATATCTATGGTCAGCAGTTTGAAGATGAAGAGGGAGTTGTCCGTGTGAACAAAGGTGTTATATGCCTGGTTCATCTGGAAGAATTTGAAACGGGCAAAATAATTCCTCATGAACAGACACTTCTTAAAGCAAAGTCTGACAGACTTAAGCTTCTGGCGAAATGTGAGGTAAATTTCAGCCCCGTTTATGCGCTGTATGAAGATGAAGAGGGCGATGTTGGCAGAATAGTTTCGGACATTATGGAATATGAGCCTGAAATGTCTGTCAAAACATCTGACGGGATGTTGCAGTCTCTTTGGACCATAAGTGATAATGACAGACTTTCAGGTATAATCTCGTCGCTTAAGGAGAAATGTTTTTATATTGCGGACGGCCATCAGAGATATGCTGCCGCACTTGAATATCGCAATATGATGCGGGACAGCAACCCTGAGCACACAGGAAATGAGCCATACAACTATGTAATGATGTATCTTTCGGATATGGATGATTCGGGAACGCTTATTTTACCGATGCACAGAATGATTAAAAATGTTGTGGGATTCAACGAAAATGCAATTGTTTCCATGCTTGAAAATATATTTACGGTTGAAAAGGTTATATGTGAAAATATTTCGGCTTCGGTTGCGAAAAAACTCGAAACAAGCATGGATATCCCGTCGTTTGCAATGTACACGGGCAAAGATTACTATTATTTCCTGAAGCTGAAAGACAATGATTTTACAAAAGATGTTTCCGGACCGGACGTGACGCTGCTCCACAAACTGGTGTTTGAGGATGTTTTTGATATGTCGGATGCGGATATAAAAAATCAGACATATCTTTCTTATACGGAAAATATTTCAGAAGCAGTAAACGGAGTCAGGGAAGGGAATTTCCAATGCTCCTTTATGCTTAATCCGGTAAAGATGGAGGAAATTAAGGAAATTTCTGCCATGAAGGAGAAAATGCCGCAGAAATCCACTTATTTTTATCCGAAAATAAAAACCGGTCTTGTAATGAACAAAATTAACTGAATTTTGAGGTGAACATAGTGAATATTTTTCAGCCGCTTAAAAATTTTGTATATATCGGTTGGGTGGATTTGATAGACATCCTGCTGGTTGCATTTATTTTTTATAAAATAATAGGTCTAGTTAAAGAAACCCGTGCACAACAGGTTTTAAAAGGAATTATTTTTGTTCTTATTCTCGCTCCCGTCAGCGAATGGCTGCAGCTTGACACTTTAAATTACATAGTTGTCAATGTAATGCAGATAGGAATTTTAGCGATTATTATCGTATTCCAGCCCGAGCTTCGACGGATGCTTGAAAAGTTTGGAAGATTTAATGTAAGTTCAATCTTTAAGGCAGACCAGTCGGCAAACAGTTTTGATACCGATGAGGCTATTGCTGCCATAGCGACCGCTTCGGGCAATCTGTCACTTACAAAAACAGGTGCACTTATTGTTATTGAACGTGAAACCAAGCTCGGGGAAATTGCCGGAACGGGCACGATGCTTGATGCTGTGGTATCACCACAGCTTGTGGAAAATATATTTTTCCATAACTCCCCCCTTCACGACGGTGCTATGATTTTAAGAAAAAACCGAATTGTTGCGGCCGGATGTTATCTGCCGCTCACAGAAGACAACACTTTAAGCAAAAAGCTGGGTACAAGACACCGCGCCGGCATAGGGATAAGTGAAACCGCCGACTGCGTTGTTGTGATTGTATCGGAGGAAACAGGAAATATTTCAGTTGCTATGTCGGGTTCGCTTGAAACAAATTTCACGCCCGATTCACTTAAGAAAAAATTGTCGACACTTCTTGCACCTCAGAAAAGTCAGGTTCAGGAAAGCGGAATAGCTATTGCAAAGAAGGTGAAGGATAAATGGAAAAAGGAAAAATAAAATGGCTTGACAATAAAAATATGCTGAAATTTACAGCTTTATTTCTAGCAATAATGCTGTGGTTTTATGTTGCGATAACCCAGGACCCGGCAAGAACGGACAGGGTTGAAAATGTTGAGGTTATTTGCGGACTCAGTCAGTATCAGATTAATCAGGGACTGAGCATTATATCAAAATCTGATTCTGCGGTTTCATTTGAAGCAACGGGCAAGAGAAGCCTTGTTACGGGGGTCAGGGGCACTTATTATGCACAGCTTGACCTGGAGGACATCACAGCTCCCGGCAAATATAATGTTACTCCGCAGATTTCCAAACCGGATGGCGTTTATATAAGCTCGGTTACACCGCCGGTCATTGAGGTTTATGTTGACAGATATGTTTCATCAACTCTTCCGGTATCAATAGAAACCAAGGGAAAACTGAAGGACAACCTTGTAATCACGGATATGACTGCGGATTTATCCCAGATAGATGTTCAGTTGCCGTCACTTGCACTTGAGCAGATTGCATATGTTGGAGCTATTGTTAATCTGTCGGAAATTGAATCGTCAACCGTTATAAGCTGTGAACCGGTGCTTCTTGACAGCAATAAAAAAGAACTTGAGATGGTAAATACGGTTATAGATAAAAAAAGTATTATAATCAATATCACTGTTGAACAGATTAAAAATGTAAAAATTTCACCTAAAATCACAGATGCCGACAAATATGCAAAAGGGCTTTCTGTTTCGGTGATTCCGAAAACCATTGATTTGTCGGGAAATAAAGAGGTTCTTGATGCCATTTCCCAGGTGGAAACTGTTCCCGTAACCCTTGGAAAACAAATGCAAAAGGGTGACGAAATTGAAGTTAAACTTCAGCTGCCCGTTGGCACAAAACTGAAAGCAAATGTTGAAAATGTGGTTAAAATAGTATTTAATTAAGAAAGGACTATAATTATGAAAGCAATTATACTTGCAGCAGGATATGCAACAAGACTTTACCCGCTCACAATTGACAAACCCAAGGCACTGCTTCCCATAGCGGGAAAACCGATTCTTGACTATATTGTAGACGAAATTGAAACAATTGATGAGGTTACAAGCCTTGTTATTATAAGTAATGACAAGTTTTACGGAAATTTTGAGGAGTGGAAATTGGCTCGCAAAACCCGTCTTGACATAACTGTTTTAAATGACAACACTACCGACGATACAAATAAACTTGGTGCGGTAGGTGATATTAATTTTGCCATTGACAAACTGGGAATTGATGAAGATATTCTGGTTATGGCAGGAGATAATATTTTTACTTTTAAGCTTAAAGAATTTGCTGATTTTTACAAAGAAAAAAATGCAGATACGATTTTAGCAAAAAGACTTGAAAATATAAACGACCTCAAAAGAATGGGCAACGCCCTGCTGGATGAAAACGGAAAGGTTCTCGATATGGTTGAAAAACCGGAAAATCCTCCGTCAGACGTTGCAGTTTTTGCGGTTTATATGTATAAAAAAGAAACTGTTCCCATGATAAAACAGTATCTAAAAGAGGGTGGCAACCCCGACGCGCCGGGATTTTTCCCGTCATGGCTTCATAAACAGAAAGATGTTTATGCTTATCTGTTTGAAGGCGACTGTTATGATATAGGAACTCCGGAATCCTACAAGGAAGTAAATGATATTTTTAAAAAATAATCGCTTGCGGAGGATGATTATGTATAACGAAGAAATAAGATATTGCAGCGAATGCGGAAGTGCGAATAAAAAGTCCGCAGTAATGTGTGAAAATTGTGGAAAGAAAATGGGCACAAAGCACTATGCATTTTTAGACTATTTAAAATCGCATATAAAGGACGAGCTTAAGGATAAAGCGACCGATAAAATTTATTCGGTTATAAAAAATTATCTGTTGTCACATATTTACGGCACAGTGCTGACAGTGTCGGTTATCGCGGTTGCAACGTCGGCGGTTTATGCAAATTATCAGCCGCATATTGAGACGGTTACAGAGGCGCCGGTGGTGGTTTCGCAACCGGAGGCGGAGGAAGAAAAAGAACCCTTTGTGTTTGATGAGGACGATATGACATATCTTCATCACGTAGCTACCTGCTATGACTCTTTTGCCGATTATCTTCGCGATTTTGAAAGATATTGGGACACAGATGATTATTATTCTTCGGTTACGGCACTGTATGCGGAAGGAAATGTTGATGGTTATACATACAGAGGCGTTCACGAGCTTTACAATAACCCGATAGTTATAGGAAAAACAACTCAGCAATTTGGTTCGGGAGATTTTAATGATACCCGATTTCTTGTTGATGAAACGGTTGTATACGGAGAAAATGTCCGCAGTGAAATTGGGAAAAAACTCCTGGCGGAGGGTTATGATGTAGCAGAGGGAGACTATTATATGGTTGTATATGATAGACCTGTTGATTGGGACAGTTGGAGTTTTACCACCGTTCCTCCTGCCGATACATCAGAAAAACTTGTTTACCGTATGGTATTTGTTCAACAGGACGGAGTCTGGTATATTGCAGAAGACCGCCTGATAGAAAGAGCAGGTGTGTAATATGAAGTGTGAAAAATGTAATACGCCTTTAAACTACGGAGCAAAATATTGCTCTGCCTGCGGAGAAAAAATATCGAAAGAGATGCAGGCAGAAGAATATAATCACACAATCTGGGGAAAATTCCAGATTGCAGAAGACTGGTATTCAAAGCTGTCATTTCAGAAATATACAGGTCATATACTGGTGAAAATAATTGTGCTTGTTGCCATTTTGGCTTGTGGCGGATATCAGCTCTGGCAGAACGGAAGTGAGCTGAAAATTCTGGCAAGCGACAGTTACAGCGTGGCATATAATGAGTCTGCAGACGAGTACTATATCCGTACGGCTCAGCAGGAAACAAATCTTAATCTTTATATTCCACCGTTTGCAGAGCAGGTCCGCCTGATCGGATATAATGCAGACGGAAATGTTATGGAAGAGAAAAATCTTTCAAAAAATGAATGGGAAGAAAAAGATGCCTTTAAGATTGTGAAAAATGAGTTCGCCTATACTACTGTGCGGCTTGTGAAAAATGACAAGCTTTCAGAAATAATGAAATTTTACATAACTGATTAAAAAAGACGGTGCGTTGCACCGTCTTTTACTTTATAAGATAAATTTTGTTTGTTATGGTGTCCCAGCTGACAAACAATCCGAACAGCTCGCGGATGCTTGCTGCTGAAACATACAGTGTTTCGGAAATTGTAATGGGGGAAGTGTCAAGGGTTATATTTTCGCCGTTTATCCGGCAGTCTTTGCTGCCCGGAGTGAGAATGATGTTGTCCTTGCCGTCTGAAACGGTAAATGTATCGGCTGAGGAATTTATGCTATATCCCAACGCGGTTGCAATGACATTTGCGGGGACAAAAAGTTTGCCCGATGAAATTACGGGAGCGGCAGAAGAAAATGGTATGCCGTTTAAAGTGTAGTTGCTGTCTCCGACGCGGAGGAGGGCTATGACGGGGGAGGCGGAGCCTATTCTGTCAATGCGCTGACCGGTCAGTGGGTCAAATGCGATATTTTTGTTTACAGCGTCATACACTACAAATTTGGTGTTTTCGTTTTTGTCGACATAGAAAAGTCCGAGCTTTAGCTGGTCTTTTACATATTCTTTCATCTGGTCGTGGGTTTTCATAAAAGCTTTGTCAGGAAACTCACCGGTGCTTACGGATAAAGTATAATCTGTTATGCAGCCAAGAGCCCTGTCGTATATAACAGACGCGCCCTCGCCGATGACTCTTATGCCATTTTCGTATCTTGCATAGGTCAGATGAGCAATTCCGCCGGAAGTCTGTGCTCCGTAAAACTTGAGGGTATTTCCGCCGGCTGAATTATGCACGAATTTTTCAATCTCATCAGCCGGAACATCAAAATTGCCGGAAACTGAAAATGAGAGGTTTTTAACGGTTTCAAAATCCAGTATGCGACCGGACTGCGGCTCAACATATGCACGGGCGAAAACAAATGGCGTTTCGCAGTTCAGAGTATTAAACCACTCCAGATTTCCCGAATCAAACTTGTCGCAGAATTTATAGATATCAATGGCGTGGCTGACAGGAACCACATCGACGCGTAATGTCGCGACCCTATTTTCCGATCCGTCGGCAGAACGGTAGTAGTTTAATCTGCCGGGAACCACTTTTGCACAATATCCGTCCGATAGATTAAGTCCGGGAGTATCAAGCAGGGAAGAAATTTTAAAATCAGATGCAGATACAGAGCCGTCCGGAGTGAATGAGGCTTCATCTGTGAATATGTTGTTGTCGTAATAGTAATTGGGATTGAAAAAGTCGTCATTATAATAATAGTTGTAATCGTGCATGGAAATGCGTGAAATGTTGCCGTTTTGCGCATTTACTGCCTTAAAATCACTGCGGTTTAAAATATAGGTGGGACGAACGGCTCTTATGCGGGTATGGTGGTCAAGCACTGTGTTATACACAAGCTCAAGGCCGATGTTTTCATAAAATTTTTCAAAGGCGTGTTCGGGGGTTATGAGTCCCTCGGTAAGGGTTGAAAAACTGCAGTCAGTTTGCCCGAAGCCTTTATAATATATCACTTCTCCGGACAGCTTGTCCACCACGACAGTAGCTTGCCTGCCTGCGATTGGGATTAAATGGTAACTGTCGGTAAAAGTATATTCAAATGCTTTTGCGGATAACAGTTTAAGTTCCGCACGAGGCATAATGCTGGCAAGAAAACTGGTGGCAATTTTTTCGCCATCCTCCAAAGATATACCTTTTCCGTTGCCTGAGAGGTGAGTTCCTCCAAGTCCTGAAACAGAATAATAAATTATATCTTCCGTATCGGTAATGCCGGCAATTATTTTGGTCCCACTGTCAAACCAGCCGATCATCCAGGCGTCAAAATCCTCATAAATATTAACTTTCTCATAAAGCATTGTTTTTCCGGCAGTATTTATGCCAAAGGCGGAAATAAGCTTTTCCTTGAGCATTGTAGGAAGAAAGGGATAATCTTCCGCCAATGCAGAGCAGGGCAAAATCGCCAGAATGAGAAGTATGTAAATAAGTTTTTTCAACTTCATAATATATCACCAATTATATTATATCATATCAATATGACAACGGAGTAACCTTTCGGTTAAGATTAGATTACAAATGCCAAAAATATAATATTGCAAAATGAGATTGTTTAGTGTATAATAACTATTAGGTTAGATTCTTTAAAAAGGTTGGAAACATATTTATGATTAGCGAAAACATTAAAACATATCCCTTTATGGCTCTGCGCGACATGGTGGTTTTCCCGATGATGGTGGTACACCTTGACGTGGGCCGTGAGGTTTCTAAAAAAGCACTTAAAGCCGCGACGGATAAAGACAGTATGCTTTTCCTTGCGGCACAGAAAAATTTTGCCGATGAGGTGACCGAAGAGGATATTTACTCTTTCGGCACAATCGCAAAAGTGAAGCAGAAAGTGGAACTGCCGGGCGGAACAATCCGTATTCTTGTTGAAGGTATAAGCAGGGCGGAAATGGTTTCCTGCGATCTGACGGGCAGTTATTTTACTGCGCAGGTAAGAGAATTTGACGAGCTTTATGATAAAACCGATATTGAAATAAAGGCTATGTCCTCAAGATGCCGTGATTTGTTTATGGAATATGTAAGCGTGTCAGGGGCAGCGTCTCCGGACAGCGTTTTTGGTATGGCTGCAATTGATGATGACGGTCAGCGTGCCGATGTGATGGCGTATAATCTTGGTGTTCCGGTGAGCGGAAAACAGTCTATTTTAGAGGCTCTTGATGTAAAAGACAGACTCCTTCAGCTTATGTATATGCTGACGGAGGAAACCGAGCTTGCTAAAATCGGTCAGAAAATTGAACGAAAAGTAAAAGAGTCTATGGACAAGCATCAGCACGAATATTATCTCCGCGAACAGCTTAAGGCTACCGAAGAGGAGCTTGAAGAGCTTTGCGGCGAAAATGAGGAAACGGCTGAATATATGGCGAAAATGCGTGAGCTTGATTTACCTCAGGAGGTAAAGACAAAGCTTGAACATGAGATTGCGCGTCTTAAAAAGCTCCCACCTGCAACGGGAGAAACGGGAGTTATCCAGACTTATGTTGAAACGTTGCTTAGCCTGCCGTGGAACAAATCAGATGAAAATGATATTAATATTAACAGGGCAAAAAAGGTGCTGGACAGAGACCACTACGGACTTGAAAAAGTCAAAGAAAGGGTTGTTGAGTATCTTTCTGTAATGAAACTTACCGGCAAACCTCAGGGTAGTATTTTGTGCCTTTACGGACCTCCGGGAACAGGTAAAACCTCAATTGTAAAATCAATTGCCGAAAGTCTGAGCAGAAAATATGTCAGAGTATCTCTTGGCGGCGTTCGTGATGAAGCTGATATTCGCGGTCACAGAAAGACATATATTGGCTCAATGCCGGGCAGAATAATAGAAGCCATGCAGAGAGCA
>JAZOQS010000128.1:0-7662 GCA_045656205.1 Clostridia bacterium
TATTCCAGTTTTCTGTGCCCGATTCAAAAAAGTTCCTGAAATATTCAATAACACGATCCGCTTCCTGAGTATCGATTATGTTTCTGATGCTGTCAGCCGCAACCCCTTTGACAGGGAACATAACCTTCATATCGTCATATGGCATGCGAAGTACATAATATTCATTTATTTCACCAAGCACTTCACGCTCTTCGATAGCCTCTATAATTCCTGCGCCGTGCATAGGATAGGCTACCTTATCTCCGATATTATACATATCCCGGACTCCTTCACTTGCTTAAAGCAAAAATTTCTACCATAATTATACACTATTTTTTCCATTTTGTCAAACAGCAAAAAGGATTTTTTGTCTTTCATCCGAGGGACACAAGCCACTTTTTCTTCATATAATATCCTGAGACACTTATTAATCCAAAGGAGTGATTGACATAAACGGACTTCTCATTACTTTTTCCTCTGCAACAACAGCAACAAGAATCAAAAATGAATTAACAAAAAGTAAATTTTCCGCAAAAGTCGTTCAGACTCCGAAAAGCCTGACAAAAAACGGCTGCAGTTACAGTGTGAAAACAACAGAAAATGCACTGACTGCCGCGGAAAAAGCTGCCGATAAATTAGGTGTGAAAATTAAAAACATTTTCCGTTTTGACGGAAAAGACTATTTTGAATACAGGTGACCCATATGATATATCTCGACAATGCTGCCACCTCATACCCCAAACCGGGAGGAATGGCAGACTATATGGCACAGATTATCGCCACCCGGGGTGGTAGTTTCGGAAGAGGAGGTTACCGCTCAGCAATAAAAAATTCAGAAGAAGTTCTCGGCGTAAGAATGATGCTTGCCGATTTTTTCGGTTCACCCTCTCCCGAACAGATTATTTTTACAAAAAATGCCACCGAGGCACTCAACATCGCCATACTGGGCACAGTAAAAAGTGGTGATCCCGTCATTGTATCCCCGCTCGAGCATAACTCTGTTATGCGCCCACTTGCAGCGGCAGGCTGCAACATAATAAAACTGCCACTGAATCCCGACGGAACTACCAATGTGACCGCTCTTGAAAACTACAGATTTCCTGCCCTTGTTGTTATAAATCACGCATCAAACGTCAGCGGAGCGGTGAGCGATGTCGAGTACGTCGCAAATTTTTGCAGCAGAAACTCAATTCCATGTTTGATAGATGCATCGCAAAGTGCCGGACATCTGCCGGTTAAAGCCTCGTGGGGTGCAATGATAGCCTGTGCCGGGCACAAAGGACTTTTAGGACCACAGGGCACCGGAGTACTTTTTGTACCGGAAAAGTATAAGCTCAAACCACTAATGTCGGGCGGTACCGGAACTCGTTCGGAACTGCTCCGGCAACCCGATGAACTTCCCGAACGGTTTGAGAGCGGAACACTTAATCTGCCTGCAATTCTCGCACTCGGTTACAGCCTTGATTATATAAGAAAAAGAGGTCTGGACAGTATTTCCGCTCACGAATCAAAACTTACAAATCTGATTATTTCCGAGCTTATGAACATCCCCGGCATTACTGTTCTTTGCCCCAATGTAAAAGAGCGCACCCCCTGCATCAGTTTTTATGGCGATGGTATGGATGCGGTGGAAATGGGCAATATTTTAGACAGCGATTTCCACATTTCGGTAAGATGCGGTCTTCATTGTGCTCCTGCGGCACATCAGGCATACGGAACTCTTGAAAGGGGCACTGTCCGCGTAAGTCCCGGTGCATTTTCAAAATTTTCCGACGCCGAGCGATTTATCTATGCCGTAAATAAAATAAAAAAGCGAAGTTAACCTGAAGTGAACCCCAAAGTTTAGAAAATTTAATATTAACTTGTATGTGAATGAGTTCGGTATTGCGCCGGACTCATTCCTTTTAGTTTCATAGAAATTCTTTCATCAGACCTTCGTAGGAATATGCGTTCACACCTTTGCATCATGGTTCTTGCTGCTCCATATTATGGATTTCCCAATTCATACTTTTTACTGTTTCATTATGTGAGAGATGATGTTCTCGCATATCAATTATAACAGATAATTTGAATTTAGGCGAGTAGTTTTTATAATTTTGTCCTTTTTTTGACATAAAAATATGCACCCCAAAAGTGTCTAACTTTTGGGGTGCATATTATGATGGCACTGCCTTTTTATCTTTATTCTTTCGGTTCGGTTACTTTGTTTAAAATCATCGTAACAACAACGATTACACCTATTACCACAAAAATGGTAAGCATACCGCTGCCCATGTAAGAAAGATTTTTTATAAAATTCATAGCATTTATATTCATAATTTTATCCCTCGCTTACATAAAGAAATTAAGGATAAGACCGCCTGCTATAACAGACGCAATCTGACCTGAAACGTTTACGCCGATAGAGTGCATCAGAAGGAAGTTCTGGGGATCTTCCGCAAGACCCATTTTATGAACAACTCTGCCCGACATGGGGAATGCAGAAATACCTGCCGCACCAATCATTGGGTTGATTTTCTTCTTTGAGAAAATATTTATAATTTTCGCAAAGAGTACACCACCGGCTGTATCAAATATGAAAGCAACAAGACCGAGACCGAGAATGAGAAGTGTCTGCGGTGCAAGGAACTCTGCCGCCTGCATACGAAGTGCAATGGTAATACCAAGGAAAATTGTTATGAGGTTTGCCAGAACCTTCTGGGCTGTTTCGGAAAGAGAATTTAAAACTCCGCATTCACGGATTAAGTTACCGAACATCAAAAAGCCCACAAGCGCAACCGATGCAGGTGCAACAATTCCGGCAATCAATGTAATAACAATGGGGAATAAAATTCTTGTTGTTTTGGAAACATTTTTCTGGGTGTATTCCATTCTGATCATACGCTCTTTTTTTGTTGTGAGCAGCTTTATAACCGGCGGCTGAATAATGGGAACCAATGCCATATAGGAATAAGCCGCAACCATAATTGCACCAAGATATTTTGACTTTAGTGCCTGAGCAACTACAATTGATGTAGGACCATCTGCTGCACCGATTATCGCAATGGATGCCGCGTCTTTAATATCAAAGAATATTGACGCAACACAAAGGGTAAAGAAAATTCCGAACTGAGCCGCCGCACCGAATATCATAAGTTTCGGGTTGGAGAGCAGTGGACCGAAGTCTATCATCGCACCTATTCCTATAAACAGAATAAGCGGAAAAAGTTCGTTTGATATGCCTGCTGCAAAAAGAGTCTCAAGCGTTTCAACCGCGCCTGAAAATGGCAGGTTAACCAAAATCGCGCCAAACCCCATGGGCAGAAGCAGAGTAGGTTCCATATCCTTTTTAATTGCAAGGTAAATGAGTATTCCTCCGATAGCCCACATAACAACCTGTTGCCATGTAATAGCCATCACATTAGTAAGTATTGCTTCCAAAGTTTACACCATCCTGTAAAATATCATTGAGCAGAAAAACTGCTTAGATTATATATTTTATCACACAATTTTACTTATTTCAAGTAGTAAGTCTTATATTCCGCACTTTTTTATGTAATCGTGGCTGATTTTAAGGTCAATTTCAGGGTCACGCAGATGAGTATCGTGCTCAACATGAATCCATTTGTCGTAGCCTTTTTCAATCAGGAGCTTTATAACCTCTTTATTTAAATCTCCCATTTCGCCAGCGCCAAGCTCGCAGAAACGGATTCTTTCATACCACGCCTCTGCATCTTTATCTTTATAAACATAGTCTTTTACATGAACTGCCACAAGCTTGTCAAAATACTTATTGATAATCTCAATGGGGTCACCGCCGGCAACTGCCAGATGACCTGTGTCCAGAACAATTCCTGCGTCAGGGCATCTTTTCAGGAATTCTTCGAACTGGTCCTGGGTTTCAACAACACAGCCCATATGATTATGAACGCCTACCTTAAGTCCGTATTTTGCAGCAGCCTCAATATGAGAATTTGTCTGACGGCAGAAAATATCAAAGTCCTTGGAGGTCCATTCCGCCCAGATATATTTCATGCCCAGGCCTGCTGTCCATCTTAATGATTCGGTTGCGCTCCCACCTCTGCAGGTGGAAAATTCCATGCCGAGGAATCTGGCATCGGCTGAAAATTCAACCGCTTCTGCCTGATTTCTCACATCATGTCGTTCTATTCCGTCAAAACCTATTTTTTAAGTATTTCAAGACGGTCCCGGTACCCGTAAAGGCCACCATACCATACATTAAGTCCGTAATCTGCAACACCGATTTTTATTATTTTTATCACTCCTTTTTCTTATAATAACATAAATTTTTATAAGTTTAAATATAAAATATTGTGTAAAACATTGCGAAAATTGCGAACTCCTTTTTATTTTTTTTATTGATTTCCCCTCCTTTATGATATATAATAAATTTACAGATGCTTTTAAGAGGAGTGATTTTGGTGCACAATAAAACCCCCGTTTTTGCGGGAAGACCGCTTTGTGCAGCCTGTGCATCATATACTGCCGGCATTGCAGTTTATGCACTTTTTGCCCTTTCGATTGCACCTGTTTTTGCGCTGCTTTTTATATTTGCACTCTTCGCAATATTTAAAAAGTCGCCTTATCTTATTATTATAATTATCGCGGTTCTTTCCTTTGCAGGAGGAATGTCCCACATTCATATTATTGAAAATAAAAAGAAAAGCTTTGCAGAGCAATATTCGGGCAGATATGCAACCATATCTGGCAGGGCAGTCGACGTTTCATACACCAAAAACGACAGTCAGCAGATTATTGTAAGAGCAGACAGCATATCAGCCCTCGGCAAAACTGAAAACAAAAACTTTTCTCTTTGTCTATACACCGATAAAGAAAAATCCTTTTCAGTGGGCGACAAACTCCAGTTTTCCGATATATTCGCTCCATTTGGAAAATCAAGTTCCCACAGTTTTGACAGTGAAACATATTTTAATACAAAAAATATTTCTGCCTCATTTTCTTTGCCGTCAGAGTACATATCCTCTTCTCCGGGCAATCTGTTGTTTGCCGATAAGCTAAAGCTTTTCTCACAGTCATCAGCACAAAAAGTCCGCCATCTTATAGGCGGCGATGCCGGAGAGGTTGCGGCAGCAATAATGCTTGGAGATAAATCCGGTTTTACCGATGATCTGACCGACATATTTACAAAAAGCGGAATAAGTCATATTGTTGCTGTATCCGGAATGCACCTGTCTATTCTTATAGGATTTTTCTTTTTCCTGGCAGGAAAAACAAGGCTTCACTATAAAATCAGAAATATCTTTGGCATAATTATTGTGCTTTTATATATGACTCTTACGGGATTTTCTCCCTCTGTCACAAGAGCGGGAATTATGGCAATATGCCTTCTTCTCGCAGCTGTTGTCGGCAGGAAAGAGGACGCCCCGACAAGCTTTTTTCTGTCGGCAGCAATTATCCTCGCAATAAATCCATATACAATATTAAGTGCAGGGTTTCTGCTGTCATACACCTCTCTCGCCGGCATATTGATTTTCGCAAAACCTTTGGAAGAAAAATTATTATTTCTGCCGAAATTTTTAAGGGCTACCACAGCTGCAACTCTTTCGGCAACCATTTCCACTCTTCCTGTACTTGCATATATTTTCAACTCGGTCAGCATAGTGTCGGTAATAACAAATATTATGGTTGTCCCTCTTGTGAGCACCATATTCATTTTTGTGATTATATCGGCTTTTGTCCCATTCGGTTCGTTCATTGCCTTTATTCCGGGGATTTTGATAAAATTTGTACTTTTCTGTGCAAGGCTCATTTCGGCCATACCATTTTCGTCCGTAAATGTAAAATCCCCCGGTGTTTTATGGCTGGTATGCTATGGGATAATGGTAATCCTCATTTACCGGTTCATTACCGGGCGTAAAAGCGGAAAACCGGGCATAATTGCCCTGTCTTTTGTGATTTGCACCTGTGCGGTTTCTTTGTCCCTTTCTGCACTTAAATGCTCTGTCACATTTTTTGACATCGGTCAGGGGGACAGTGCTCTTATCAGGCTTCCGGGATATCATTCATGCTTAATTGACACCGGCCCTAACGGAACGGCATCGGTATCCGCTTTAAAATCGGAGGGTATAAACAATATTGATATCATCTTTATTTCTCATGCAGATAACGACCACTGCGGTGCACTGGGCGATATTTTAAAAAGTTTTCCCACCAGGAAAGTGGTATTTCCAAATTATGATATAATGACTGATGAACTAATCGCTCTTTGTGATGTTGCAACGGCATCGGGTGCTGATGTTGAGTTTGCAGACAGTTTTTCGGGGTACAATTTTGCAAAAATGAATGTGTCCGCACTTTGGCCTCGTGCAGGCTTTATCCCGCAGGACCAAAATGACGGCAGCCTTGTTTTAAAACTTGACATAAAAGGCAATACATTTTTGTTCACCGGAGATGTTGGGTTCATTCCCGAACAAAACATTTTAAGGTATGCGGATGCGGACGTTTTAAAAGTCTCTCATCACGGCAGCAGTGATTCAAGTTCGGATAAGTTTATAAAATCCGTTTCACCCAAATATTCGGTTATAAGCGCAGGCAAAAACAATTTTTACGGTCATCCGTCGGATGAAACATTACGCAGACTTGAAAAGTCCGGAACTGAAATTTTAAGAACAGATTTGCTTGGCGATATAACTTTTGATATCGGTTTACTCGGCAATATGGAGGTTAGCTATGGCTCAGATTAACGACAGTGCCAAAATTTTAAAACAAAAAATATCTTCGTCTGATTTTAAAGGACTTTTCGTTTTTACAGGCGAGGAGGATTTTGCTCGCAAAGCGGCAACAGGGGCCTTTATAGATGATTTTAAAAAAGACCCTCTCTGTGATTTTAATATGCATATTTTTGACGGAAAGGAAACGTCTGCCGACAAAATATTTGAGGCTGCGGAAGCTCTGCCCGTTATGTCAGAACAAAAGCTGATAGTAGTTAAAAACAGCGGCATTTTTAAATCCGCGACTGAATCACAGAAAAAAATATTTACAGAGCTTTTTGATAATCTCCCTAATTTTCTGTCCATCATCTTTGACGAGGACGAAATTGACGGCAGAAGCGGACTTTTAAAGAAAGCAAAATCAATCGGTCTGTTTGTGGAATTTAAATACAAAACCCAAGCCGAGCTTGTAACATATTGCGGTAAAGCCTTTGCAAAAGAGGGAATTTCCGTTTCTCCCGATGTGCTGAGCAAATTCGTCTTTTCCTGTGACGAGGGGCTGACAAGCATTACCGCCGAAATGGAAAAGCTCATCGCTTTTGCAATGGAGAAAAAGACCGTCACCGAGGAAGACGTTGACGCGATAGTTAAAAAATCGCTTAAAAGCCGCGTTTTTGAAATGCTGGACGCTATGATTGAGGGCAAGGCAAATCTTGTTCTGCCCATGCTGGAAGAAATGAAACTCTGCCACGAAGTCCCGATTAAAATCTTGGTGCTTATCGGCAGACAGGCATGTATGCTTGGCAAAGCCCGTATTTTAATGGATGAGGGCAGAAACGACATTGCCACTCAGCTTGGCCTTAAACCATTTATTGCACAAAAATATATTGCCCAGGCTCGCAGACTAACTGCTGCTCGCGCAAAAAATCTCATAGATAAATGTCTCGCCGCCGACTACTCTATCAAATCGGGCGAAAATTCCGACTGGCAAGCCTTAGAACTTTTGGTAGCG
>JAZOQS010000129.1:0-3175 GCA_045656205.1 Clostridia bacterium
GCAAACTTTCATTAAAAAGCCGGGGACAATCATTCGTTTACCTTTAAGCATTCCTTTTACTGCTATTTCCGCAACTTTCGCCGCGTTCATACCAATCCCCAAAAATTTCACGCCTGCAACACGTCCGAACTCGGTAGATACCGGGCCGGGACACAGACAACTTATTTTAACATTTGATTTTGCTTTTTTAAGTTCCTGGTATATCGCACCCGAGAGACGCATTACATACGCTTTTGATGCATAGTATGATGCAAAAATTGGTCCCGGGAAGAATGATGCAAGAGAAGAAACGTTGAGAATATATCCGCTGTTTTTCTTTTTGAATTCCATAAGATAAAGTTTTGTTAAAATGTGAAGCGATGTAATGTTTACCGAAATCAGCTCAAGCTCGCGGTCAAGGGGAGTTTTGTCAATTTCTCCGAACACACCAAAGCCGGCGTTGTTTATAAGAATATCTATATCGGGAACCATTTCAAAAAGTTTTTCTGCTTCGCCCGGTTTTGACAGGTCAAGAGGGATTATTTCAGACGGTGATTTAAGAGAGCTCGCAAGCTCGTGGAGCCTGTCCTCACGTCTTGCAACAAGCACCGTTTCAATTCCCATATTGCTGAGGTAACGCGCAATCTCCCTGCCGATTCCGGAACTTGCGCCGGTTATTAATGCTTTCATTTTTTAGCTCCTTAAAAGTTTTATTTCAGGTTTACCTATATAATTAAGACCAAGTTTTTTAATAATTTCTTTTGCTTTTACCATTGACTCTCCGTCAAAAGCGGAGGCGGGATCATGTGCGTCAAAGCCGATTGTTACCGGGCTTTTTTCCTGTGCCGCAATTTTCCAGAAAGCTTCTTTTGGATAACGTCGGTTATCTCTTATGCCCAGACAGTTTATTTCAAGAGGAACATTTTTTTCCCTTGATACAATGCAGATTTTTCGCATTTCCTGCTCGTAGACCCCGTTGTCGCCGGTAAAATTTATTATATCCGGGTGAGCAACATATGTAAAAACGCCGCTCTTTATCGCGTCTGTAACATTTGAAACATATTCTTTTAAATGGTCGGTGCTGTCTGTTTGATGTGTGCACCAGAATCCGTCAGGATACTCACTCCCAAGACAATGATGACCCAAAATAAGATATTCTGCGCCTGCAGTCAAAGCAGTTTCGAGCATCTCATCAAAATACCTGGGATAATATTCCATTTCAAATCCGATTTTTATGTTTAGTTTATCTTTGTATTTTTCGCGGAGAGTATAAAGGTCGGAAAAATATTCATTTATTTCTGCACTTGGAATTCTGTAGCCGGACTCATAACCGTCCGGAAAAGCAAATGGGATATGGTCGGAAAATCCCATATATTTTATTCCACCCTCAATGGCACGCAGTATATATTCTTCCGGCGTGCCGCTCGCGTGGTGACAGCGGAAGGTGTGAGTATGATAATTGTAATTCATAGTTTTGCCTCACTTTGATTGTTTGTAAAACAAGTATATCACAATATCATTGATTTTTCAACCGTGATATGATAAAATATCATTGGTGATAAATATGAAAACCGTTTGTTTTACAGGCAGACGTCCTCAGAAACTCCCGTGGGGGTATAACGAAGAGGATAAGAGATGTCTGCTGCTTAAAGATAAACTCGAAATAGAAATAGATGCGGCAATAGAAAACGGCGCAACGCACTTTATAAGCGGAATGGCAATGGGTGTGGATATGTGGGCTGCCGAAATTATAATTGCCAAAAAGAAAAGCGGACTTGCGCTCACCCTTGAGGCTGCAGTTCCGCATAAAAAACAGGCGGACTCCTGGTCGCCTGAAATGAAAGAAAGATATGAGCGGATTTTAAAAAGCTGTGACACAGTAACCCTTGTCAGCAATCATTATTCTGCTTACTGTATGGCAAAACGCAATCAGTATATGGTTGATAAAAGCGACCTTGTAATCGCCGTAACCGATGATTTTACCGGGGGAAGCGGAAAGACCGTGCTTTACGCACGGTCCAAAAAAGTTCCGGTTATAATTATTGAGCCGTGATTTCTCCGTTTTTGAACGCGTAGAGAAAATCGCCCGACAATGCATCGTACATATAATATGCACCGGTATCGGTGCTTATTTTGTATGCCGGAGAGGCTGATACCAGTTTGTGAGTGGTATCGCGATAAGCGGCTCCGGTTGAATAACCAAGTTCAATGGATGTTATTCTGATGTTGGCATCACGAACAGGATTACTTATAAAATCTATCAGCACGCCGGTTACGTCAATAAGCGTATCGGGCGTGTTTGTTATTATGCCTTTATCCCTGTCGGAAAAAATCCAGTATCCGCTGACGGATATGACAGAGTCGGTCTGCGAGGCATATATTTCCGATTCAAATATTTTTCTGCCATCCACCGACTGCCAGACGCGAAGAGATGATTCGCCCTGCTCATACAGGTTTTCTCTTGAATCAATTCCAAGGTCAATAAGCTCGTGCGGGATGGAATTTTCGCTTTGATTGTTTTTATACTCAAAATTGCCGTCAGATAAAACAAGGGTTTTTGACTCGTTTGTAAATGTTTTATCGCCGGAGGGCTGAGACGTGCCGATGAGTTTCTGGGAAAGTTTATCAGCCTGAGGCCAGAGATTATACAGTTCTATAACGGCAAGGCTTTCTCTCCGGGCAGGAATTATATCGGGGGATATTTCAATTCCGCGGGAAGAAAGAAGAGTCGCAGTATTCTGGATGGTTTCCTGGGGGATGCGGCTTAAACTGACTGACGGAACGATTATTGTGGCAAGTAAAATCAGGTCCACAACAAGAAAAAGGAATATAAGAATGGTTTTAACTCTTGGCCAGTTCATATCAGTTCACCGCCTTATCTATCACAATAACATTATCCGAACCTTCCAGCTTTGCACACCACGAAATGTTGTTTTCTCCGGTGTATGCCACAAAAATGTCCGATACCGTAACAACACCGGAATCTGAAAGTGTCAGATAAAGACTGTCAACAGCGCGGAGCATATTTCCTGCTGTAAGACTGTCTGTTTTGGCAGAAATACTGCAAACCTGCTGTTTGTAGGAAATAAGTCTGCCATTTTTTAATGTTACGCTTATAGCGTGACCGTTTTCCCACGCCATAACAGGGATACTGTCAAGATAATAGTCTATATTTATGGTCACTTCTTCTGTGTTG
>JAZOQS010000130.1:0-3104 GCA_045656205.1 Clostridia bacterium
CTTGTAAAACGCATCTGCGACGCATATTCAAAATAATATTTCAAAATAAAAACCGCCTGCAGGGCGGTTTTTTAGTTTTTAACGGTTGAATATGTTGTATTTTATGTAATTGCCGTTTTCAATACACTCGGTTAATATTTCTTTTACCTGCTCTTTTGAACGGCCGAGAGTGCAGGCAATGTTTGCAATGCTCGAGCCTTCGTAGTAATAGCGGCAAATAAGCATATGGGTTGTATATGTAATTGGGTTGGGATTGGGGCATTGTGTAATATACATGGTTTTTAAATTTGCAAGTTGCTCTTTTGTGAGCTTAAGACCCAGTCTTTTTGCGGTAGCTCGTACAGATGACACAGATATACCAAGCTCTTCCGAAATAACTCTGCAGGGAATTTCACCGTAGTTTTTGAGAATAAATTCCGCCTGTTCTTTTGTGGGAACAAACTGCTTGTTGGCAGGGTTGATTTTAAGACCCATTCGTTTTGCCCAGCGCAGCACCGTTGCTGTGGAAACTCCCAAAGATGCCGCAATGGAATTGGTCTTTGCAACTCCGTAATTTTCAAGTATAAATTTTTTCTGATGATCAGTCATCTGTCATACCCCTTTCATTAGTATTGTTTGTGTTTTCATCTTGGTCAGCAGAAGTTTCATCCTCTGCGCAAATCCACTCATCCAAAGCCTGATTTATGTAGTAAATATCCTTTAAGCTATATATCAAATTATCACCGCTTTCCCGCCTTTTTATTGTCAGTAATCGAGATTATATCACAATATTTTTATGCTCTGAACACTTGTAAATAACGTTGCACAATGCGTTTTTAGCGTAAATTTCAGCGTATTTTGGCGGCTTGTGACGAATGGTGAAAATATTTGACGAATTTCGTGTAGAATATGAAAAAAATCTGTCGACAAAAAATTGTCGACAGATTAATTTTTTCGTTGAAAAAATTAATTTTTTGTTGCTGCGGTGAGTGTATTTCTCATAAGCATGGAAATTGTCATAGGACCAACACCACCCGGAACGGGAGTGATGGCGCCGGCAATTTTGCTTACCTCATCAAAATCAACGTCGCCGCAAAGTTTACCGTCCTCACCACGGTTAATGCCTACGTCAATTACAACTGCACCCTCTTTGACCATATCAGCTGTGATAAACTTCGGTCTGCCTACTGCGGCAACTAAAATGTCCGCGCTGCGGCACACTTCAGCGAGATTTTTTGTTCTGGAGTGACAGATTGTAACCGTACCGTTTTTGTGAAGAAGAAGCATTGACTGTGGTTTACCCACAATATTACTTCTGCCAACAACCACACACTGTTTGCCGGCAATTTCAACACCGCTTTCAGCGATAAGCTCCATAACACCGGCAGGTGTGCAGGGAAGGAAATCAAAGTCCCCGATCATTATTTTGCCTACATTTACGGGATGGAAAGCATCAACGTCTTTTTCGGGACGGATGCGATATAAAACTTCTTTTTCGTCAAGATGTGAGGGGAGGGGAAGCTGAACCAAAATGCCGTCAACTGTTTCGTCGGCGTTTAAGGTATCGATAAGCTCCATAAGCTCATCCTGGGTCACATCTGCGGGAAGTGCATATTCAAGGGATTTTATGCCGATATATTCACAAGCGGCTTTTTTGTTATTTACATAAACTCTTGATGCCGGGTCATCTCCTGCGATTATTACTGCAAGACAAGGATTGATGCCTTTTTCTTTAAGAGCGGCACATTCAACTTTAAGTTCGTCTTTTATTCTTGTGGACACGGCTTTGCCGTCCAGTATTTTTGCTGACATTTCTGTTACCTCCGATGGATTTTTTTGGTGTGACAAGACACTTACTGTCATAGCCTATTAAATCACTCCGCCCTGCTTTTATGAGTGCGGCGCGAACAATTTCTTTGTTTTCGGGTTTTGCGCATTGCAGAAGTGCACGTTGCATCCGTTTTTCCTCGGCACTTTTTGCAACGTAAACAGGTTTCATTGTCCGGGGGTCAATCCCTGTGTAATACATACAGGTTGAAACCGTTCCGGGAGTAGGATAAAAATCCTGCACCTGCTGGGGGTTTATATGATTTGCCTTAAGATACTGTGCAAGTCTTATGGCAGATTTTAATGTCGACCCCGGATGTGATGACATAAGATAAGGAACAAGATATTGCTTAAGCCCTATCTTTTCATTTATTTTGCGGTACTCTTTGCAAAACCTGTCATAAACATCAACCGACGGTTTGCCCATATAGCTTAAAACCTCGGGGCAAATATGCTCGGGAGCTACCTTAAGCTGACCGCTTATGTGATGTCTGCAAAGCTCGTTTATAAACTCGTCCGACTTATCTGCCATAATATAGTCAAAACGAAGTCCTGAACGGATAAATGCTTTTTTAACCTTATCAAGACTGCGGAGTTTGCGGAGCAGACTGATATAATCCTCGTGACTCACGTCCATATTTTTGCAGACGGTTGGGTACAAACATTGTTTTCGACACATTCCTTCTTTTTCCTGCTTTTTACAGGAAGGATTTCTGAAATTTGCCGTCGGACCGCCAACGTCGTGGATATATCCTTTAAAGTCGGGATGCTGTGTCAGTTTCTTTGCCTCGTCAAGAATTGACTCGTGACTGCGGCTGCGGACCATTCGTCCCTGATGAAAAGCAATTGCACAAAAACTGCAACCGCCAAAACAACCTCTTGAGCTTGTCAGACTGAACTGAACCTCCGCTATCGCCGGCACTCCGCCCATTTTTTCGTATGACGGGTGGGGAACACGCTGATAGTCAAAGGAGAAAACTTTGTCAAGCTCGTATCTTTCGAGTGGCATAGCGGGTTTGTTCTGAACAAGATATCTTCCGGCACATTCCTGGACAACAGATTTTCCACGGACCGGATCATTTTCTTCAAATTGGATTTTAACCGATTCTGCATATTTCTGCAGGTCGCTTTTAACCTCTTTTGCCGACGGACAAACTACATAATCGGAAATTCCGTCAAGATTTTGTGCAATATATGCCGTTCCGTCCAGCCAGGTAATCTGGGAAATATCAAACCCCTCATTTAAAGCGTCGGCAATCTGGACTGTTATTCGTTCGCCCATACCAAAGGTCAACAGG
>JAZOQS010000131.1:0-12234 GCA_045656205.1 Clostridia bacterium
CAGATGGTTAGAACAATCAAATACTTCGCTGAACTTGGCTAAAAAATAAAGGACGGGATATCCCGTCCTTTTTTAATAACCTAATTCTTCCGATAATGAATCATCGTTATCCACCCACTCGAACACATCTATTATGCGATATGTATCTTTGGTGTCACGGATGATAACTGTTTGAATGCCGGCGTTGATAACAGTCCGTTTGCACATCGCACAGGAACTCGCGTCACGGATAAGCTCGCCGGTTGCTTTTTCAATACCCACAAGGTAGAGTGTGGAGCCTATCATATCTTTTCTTGATGCACTTATTATCGCATTCGCCTCGGCGTGAACAGATCTGCAAAGCTCATAACGCTCTCCGCGGGGGATGTTGAGCTTTTCGCGCATACAAAATCCAAGCTCGGAGCAATTTTTTCTGCCCCTGGGAGCACCGTTATAACCGGTGGAAATAATCTCGTCATTTTTAACAATTATAGCGCCGAAACAACGGCGTATACAAGTGCTTCTTTCAAGCACTGTCTGAGCTATATCAAGATAATAATTATGTTTGTCGGTTCTTGTCATATTAATCACCTCTGAAACTATTATACAATAAAAAAATATGAATTGCAATAGGTTTATTTTTATGATAAAATAAACCTGAGGTGAATGAAATGAGATGGATATTTGCTTTAATAATAATTGCGGCAGTATGCGTGTTTTTCTACCTTATAGGTAAAAAAGGTAACTTTAAGAAAAATTGTAACAGCTGCATTAACTGTCCGATTAAAGACTGTGCAGAACGTAAGGATGCTATTGAAGAATGATATAATCGGCGTTTGCATAACCAATCACGCCGTTATACTCGATTACATACCAGCCGCCTGCACCACCATAAACGGTGACGGTTGCGCCGTCGGGGATACCTCCCTTGCTGTATGAAGCAGTTGTAGGTCGGTTTCTGATGTTTAAAAAAGCACCGTCGGTATTGACAATTCCGGTGCGGACGGGACCGGGCTGAATAAATGGTATGTCAAAAAAATCTGTAAGAGAAAGTACAACGTTGGCCGCTATCTGGTCAACGTTGTTTCTTATCCAGGCGGCGTCAAGAGAATTGTCGTGATAGGCAAATTCAATAAAAGATGAGGGAGCTCGTGTCTGTGAAAGCTCGCCGATTGTGCTTGATGCTTCAACTCTTGTGAGTATTCCGAACGGATAAATAACATCCAGGTTGTTACCTATTATCTGCGATGCTCGCTGACCTTCTACATCTCCCGGATAGTAAAAGACAAAAGGTCCCTGAAGCTGACCGGAAAGCTCATCGGGAGATGCATTTGAGTGAAGTGCAAGATGCAGGTCGTAACTGCCCTGATTAGACTCTGCAATTGCCTGTGCGGCGCTCGTTTCGGGAGAGTTTCTCACAAACCCGATTCCGCTTGCCCGAAGATAAGGCTCCATTGCGTCGGCAATAAGGTTCATATAAAGTTCTTCGTTTCCTCCGCCGGCGTATGGATTAAATTCCTGTGTGGATGGGCTTAAATATATTCTTGGCATAAATTTCTCCTTTTCGTTTTTTAAGTCATAATATTATATGCAAAAAATTGAAAAAATTTCCATAAAGAAGTATAACTTTGTCACCTTTGAGCAATATATAATTAAATATGAAATAAAGCGAGTAATCAATTGACAAAGTTTTTAAATTGTGATATAGTGTACAATGGGGTGGGATTGGAAAAGAATTCCTGCCCGACACAAACTTGTTTAAAAAATTTTAGTATAATGACAAGCAAAAAAGGAGGTGCTTTAAATGAGCAACTGGTTTGTCGTAGCAATGGGTCTTGGAACCGTTTTTGTAGGACTCATTTGTATTATTTTCATTACCAAAATAATGAGCTTTTTCTGCAGAGGTCTTGTTAAAAACAAGCCTGAAGAGAAGGCTGCACCCAAAGCTCCGGTAGCGTCGGCTCCCGCAGCAGCACCGGCACAGATTGCAAACAAACAGGAGTTTGTTGCAGCAGTTTCAGCAGCAATTGCTGAATTTTCAGGATGCAGTGCGGAAGCTATCCGTATTCACTCAATCAAAAGAATTTAAGTTTCAGAAAAGAAAGGATTAATTATTATGAAAACATATCGCGTAAATGTAAACGGAACAAACTATGAAATCCAGGTAGAAGAAATTTCAGCAGCAGAAGTTAAAAGTGCACCCGCTCAGGCTGCCGCAGCAGCACCTGCTCCGGCAGCAGCACCCGCTGCAGCTCCTGCAGGCGGCGAAGCAGTAAACAGCCCCATGCCCGGCACAATTCTCGCTGTAAACGTAAAAGCAGGCGATGCTGTTAAAGCAGGTCAGGTACTTATGATTCTCGAAGCTATGAAAATGGAAAACGAAATCTGTGCGCCGGTTGACGGCACAATTTCAGCAGTATCCGTAAATCAGGGCGCAACAGTTGAAACAGGTACTCTCCTTTGCACAATCGCTTAATTTGTGGAGGGTAAAAACTATGGAAGCATTTATGAATTTTGTGCAGGAGACGGGTTTTTACAGAATTTTTGAAAACCCTATGTCACTTATTATGGTGCTGATAGCTTGTGTTCTCCTGTATCTTGCAATTGTTAAAAAGTTTGAGCCGCTTCTCCTTTTGCCTATCGCGTTTGGTATGCTGCTCACAAACCTTCTTGGTGCTGATATGTACCACGAAGCACTTTTTGAAGGCGGTCACGTTCACTGGGAAATGTTCGGCAGCGGTATTCCGCTTGCTGACGGAACAACAGTTCAGCCCGGTCTTATCGACGTACTCTATCTCGGCGTTAAACTTGGAATTTACCCCTGTCTTATCTTCATCGGCGTTGGTGCGATGACAGACTTTGGTCCGCTGATTGCAAACCCCAAGAGCCTTCTTTTAGGTGCGGCAGCTCAGCTTGGTATTTTCCTTACATTTATCGGCGTAAAATATCTGTTCCCGCTTGTTGATAATACAATTGTTGGTGATGCACTCAATAATGTTGCGGCATCGGTTGGTATTATCGGCGGTGCGGACGGTCCGACGGCAATCTTTGTTACATCAAAGCTTGCTCCTGAATATCTCGGACCTATCGCAGTTGCGGCTTATTCCTATATGGCGCTCGTACCGGTTATCCAGCCTCCTATTATGAAGGCGCTTACAACCAAAAAAGAACGCCAGATTGTTATGAAACCTTTAAGAGAAGTTTCAAAAACAGAAAAAATCATTTTCCCCATAGTTGTTACATTCTTTGTATCTATGATAGTTCCTTCTGCAACTCCGCTTGTAGGTGCGCTTATGCTTGGTAACCTTCTTAAAGAATGTGGCGTTACAGAAAGACTTTCAAAAACAGTTCAGAACGAGCTGATGAACATCGTTACTGTATTCCTCGGGGTTTCGGTTGGTGCAACAGCGACTGCCGATACATTCCTCAAACCGCTTACACTCTGCATTATAGCAATGGGTATCGTTGCATTCGGTTTTGGTACAGCAGGTGGCGTTCTCCTTGCTAAATTCATGAACCTGTTCACAAAGAAAAACAAAATCAACCCGCTTATCGGTAGTGCAGGCGTATCTGCAGTTCCTATGGCAGCTCGTGTATCACAGGTTGTGGGACAGAAAGAAAATCCGTCCAACTTCCTCCTCATGCACGCTATGGGCCCCAACGTTGCAGGTGTAATCGGTTCTGCTATCGCAGCAGGCGTATTCCTTTCACTTTTCGGAGGTTAATTTAAATGAGCAAACTTTATATTACAGATACAATCCTTCGTGATGCTCACCAGTCACAGGCAGCAACACGAATGAGAATTGAGGATATGATTCCTATGCTTGAAAAGCTTGACCAGGTAGGTTACTGGTCGCTCGAATGCTGGGGCGGTGCAACATTTGATGCTTGTATGAGATTCCTTGACGAAGACCCGTGGGAAAGACTCCGTACATTTAAAAAACATATGCCCAACACAAGACTTCAGATGCTTTTCAGAGGTCAGAACATCCTCGGCTATAAACACTATGCTGATGACGTTGTTGAACAGTTCGTTAAAAAATCCATTGAAAACGGTATTGACGTTGTAAGAATTTTTGACGCGCTCAACGACGTAAGAAACCTTGAAGCAGCTATCAAATATACAAAGAAATACAAAGGTCACTGTGAAGCTGCTCTCAGCTATACAACAAGCCCTGTTCACGACCTTGAATATTTTGTAAAGCTTGCTAAAAAGCTTGAAGATATGGGTGCAGATTCAATCTGTATCAAGGATATGGCAAACCTGCTTCTGCCTTACGATGCTTTTGAACTTGTTAAAGCACTCAAGAGCGAAGTTAAAGTTCCCATCCATCTCCATACTCATAACACGACAGGTACAGGAGATATGGTTAACCTTATGGCGGCTCAGGCAGGCGTAGATATTGTTGATTGTGCACTTTCACCTCTCGGTAACGGCACAGCTCAGCCTGCAACAGAAGCACTTGTTGCAACTCTTCAGGGAACAGAAAGAGATACAGGCCTTGACCTTACAAAACTTTCCGAAATTGCAGCGCACTTCAGAAAAGTTGCAAACAAACTGATGGAAGAAGGAATTCTCAATCCGAAAGTTCTTTCGGTTGACACAAACACTCTTCTTTATCAGGTTCCGGGCGGTATGCTTTCAAATCTTCTCTCTCAGCTTAAACAGGCTAATGCAGAAGATAAATACTATGACGTACTCGCTGAAATCCCGAGAGTAAGAAAAGACTTTGGTTATCCTCCGCTTGTAACTCCTACCAGCCAGATTGTTGGTACACAGGCGGTTATGAACGTTCTCGCAGGCGAAAGATATAAAATGGTTCCCAAAGAATCAAAAGGTATGCTCCGTGGCGAATATGGTCAGCTTCCTGCTGAAGTTAACGAGGAAGTAAGAAAAAAAGCTATTGGTGACGATGAGGTTATTACCTGCAGACCTGCAGACCTTATCGAGCCTGAACTTGAAAAATACAAAGCAGAGCTTGGCGACAGAGCAAAACAGGAAGAAGATGTACTCAGCTACGCACTCTTCCCGCAGGTTGCATCAAAGTTCTTTGACGTAAGAGACGGCAAAGCTGCTAAAAAAGCAGAAGCTTCTTCTGACGGCGTTCGCGTTCTCTATGTAGACGACAGATCCTAATGAAAAAGACGGGCAGTGCCCGTCTTTTTTTAATGCAGAATTATCTGAAAAATGAAATTGCGTTTGGAGATTGAGGGAGTATGAGCGAGAAAACGGGAGAAAAACGAAGATTGAAAGTTTTATATTAATTTTCTTGCGAAAAAGTGTTGACAATATGGAAAAACCTTGTTATAATGGTAAAGTCGCAAAAAACGTTTAACAAAAGTATTTAAATAAAATCGGAGGGAAAACAATGTCAACATTTATGGCAAAAGCCAGCGAACTGGACAGAAAATGGTACATCATTGATGCCGAAGGCAAACCTCTTGGTAGAGTTGCAGCAGCAGCTGCTACAATCCTCAGAGGTAAACATCTCCCCACATTCACACCTCACGTTGACTGTGGCGATCATGTTATCATCATCAATGCTGAAAAAGCAGTTCTCACAGGCAAAAAATTAACAGACAAATACTACTACAGACACACAGGCTGGATAGGCGGGCTTAAAGCCGTTCAGTACAAAACTCTTATGGAAAAAAATCCTGAGAAAGCAATGAAACTTGCTATCGAAGGTATGCTTCCTCACAACACACTCGGCAGAAAAGCAGCTACAAGAGTAAGAATTTACCGTGGTGCAGAACATGACCACGCTGCTCAGAAACCCGTAGAGTGGACACAGGAAATTAAATAAGGAGGAAGATGAAGATGGCTACAACACAGTATTATGGCACAGGCAGAAGAAAATCTTCTGTTGCTCGTGTAAGACTTGTTCCCGGTAAAGGAAACATTGTTATCAATAAAAAATCTATCGACGAATACTTTGGTCTTGAAACACTTAAAGTTATCGTTAAACAGCCTCTTACAGCTACAGAAACTCTCGGCAAATTCGACGTTATCTGCAGCGTTCAGGGTGGCGGTTTCACAGGTCAGGCAGGCGCTATCAGACATGGCGTTGCAAGAGCTCTTTTAAAAGTTGACGAAGAAGCTTACAGATCTACACTTAAAACTGCAGGTTACCTCACTCGTGACCCCAGAATGAAAGAAAGAAAAAAATACGGTCTCAAAGGCGCTCGTCGTGCACCGCAGTTCTCAAAACGTTAATCAGCCTTATGGCACAAAAATCCCACGCAATTGCGTGGGATTTTTTTTATTCGCAATAAGTGAACTTGTCCCAGGGGATGTTAACCGGTTGTTTGTCGGTTATAATCTGGTCAATATGCAAAAGCAATGGGAAGTCATCAAGATTGACGTTTCCTTTTTCTGCGCTTATTTTAATTGCTTTTGCAACTCTTTCTGCTACAACAAGGGATTCAAGAGTAACGCCATTCAGCTCTTTTTTTGCGGTGTCAATATCAAGACCTCTGCCCAGAAGAATACCTATAAGTCTTGTTCTGCCGCCATAAACTGTGACATACAAATCACCCAGGCCGAGTGCGAGATTGTTGAGAGTTCCTGCACCCTGAAAATCAAGAAGCTTCTGCATTTCTCTTGCCGCCTGACCGAAAACCGCCGCTTGTGAATTATAGTGGAGCGGACTGTCGATGCCGAGGGTTTTCTGGTTAAGTCCGATTGTCAGCGCAACACCCAGAGCATACCCGTTTTTGAGCGCTACTGCACTTTCAACCCCCGTTACATCGGTTGAAATGCTGATGTGATAATAATCGGTTTCCATTATGGTTTTAAGTTGTTTTAAAACTTCAATATCTTTTCCGCAGAATGTTACTTCTGTCTGATCGTGAGCCACAAGCTCATAGCTTGTGCAGGGGCCGCCAACCGCATTGAGAGAAAGTTTTTTATTAATGCTGTCAAGCTTTT
This sequence comes from Clostridia bacterium, assembly GCA_045656205.1. Taxonomy (GTDB): domain Bacteria; phylum Bacillota; class Clostridia; order RUG12999; family RUG12999; genus RGIG7450. The sequence continues at coordinate 6,911 of JAZOQS010000131.1, forward strand.
TCTGCCATATATCGGGGTAGGTGATGAGCCTGCCGTCCTCTGTATTCATAAGACCTTTTGTAACGGTTAAAACGGGTATATTATCAGGGAGAAAGGGGAGAATATTTTCACCAAACCAATCCACGCCGAAACTGCTCACACCGCCGATAATCATATCTGCGCCAATAAGTGCATCCGAAAGCTCTTCAATCTGATAATATTTTATTCCTGACGGAAAATCCTTTTCAAACTTGGGGTGTCTGCCAGTTTTCCGGCAGGTATCTATAATTTCGCGGTCAAGGTGAGTGCCAACAAGATTTACTTCGTGTCCGTTTTCTCTTGCAGGGAAAGCAAGTGCCGATCCCATCATCCCCGAACCTATAATTACAACTTTAGCCATACTGTTGCTCCTTTTTGTTTAATAAAAACATATTATCACAATTTGCGACAACGGTCAATAGAAAAAGAAGGACTTAAAGTCCGTCTTAAAAATTATATTTTGTCTAAAAATTCCTGAATATTTACAACTGTTCCGTTATGCCTTGATTCTTCAGCTGCAAAGCAGATAAGGTGGTTAAGATATGATGTTCGGAGAGGGCTGATTGATTTGGTCTGGATATCGTCACCAAAGTATTTCACAAGGTCAATCATAATGCCTGTGTCACCGCCACCATGACCTGCGTCTATTGTTTCGCCTATTTTATCAAGGTCATAAATGGTATGTTCTTTTGTTGCAAAAGAGTAAACATCAATTTGGTTACTGCCGGCAACAATTTCACCTTTTGTTCCGAAAATTCTGCTGAATCTTCCGCCCTCGTTAAAAGCATTCATTGTGAAGGAAACTGTGCATCCGCCTTTAAATTCCATATTTACAACCTGATGGTCAACAACATCATTGTCGCACGCGTAAACACATCTGCCGTAAGGACCTTTCTCAAGTGCTTCAATTATTTCTTCGTCTGTAGCTCCTACTTTATCGGCTACTGTGTCGCGCCAGGGGTTGCCTTCGTCAGTGTAGAAACGAACAGGCTCGTAGAAGCATTTATCAGCATGAGGACAACCTTTTGAGCAGTAATCGGGAGCACCTGCCGGCTGATTTTCTTTTGTAAAGTGACTGAGAGAACCGAATGACTGAACTTTTATGCAGTCTTTTCCGATAAGCCACTGCATAATGTCTGTGTCATGGCAGCTTTTTGCAAGAATCATAGGAGCGGATTCCTCGGTGTTTCTCCAGTTACCCCTTACGAAACTGTGGCTCTGGTGCATATTACCAACATTTTCGGTATGTATAATAGAAACTATTTCACCAATGTCACCATTATCAATTATGTCCTTGAGCTTGGTCCAGAATTGTGTGAATCTGAGAACGTGGCATACAATAACCTTAACACCTTTTTTCTCTGCGGCTTCTGTGATGATTTTACACTCTTCAGCCGTAGGAGCCATGGGCTTTTCAAGCAGGAGATTATAGCCTTTTTCGATACATTCAAGTGCCGGCTCAAGATGCATTTTGTCCTGTGTTCCGATTATCGCGAAATCTGCCATTTTGGGAAGAGCGGCAAGTTTTTTCCAATCGTCGAAAAGTTTGTCGTCCGGCAGATTATGAAGCTCTTTTGCATACTGACGTCTGCTTGGCTCGGCTTCTGCAACTGCAACAATCTCAAGCTCGTCAGGCTGATGAACGGCATATTTTGCGTAAGCCTGACCTCTCATACCATATCCGAGAATAATTGCTGTTAATTTTTTCATTTTTATAACACAACCTTTCTGTTGACTTTTTATATTTGTTATGCTACCATAATAACATATACTAAAACGAAAGTATATATGAGAAAGTATAAAAAATCTATAAATTTGTATACAAGGTGACTAAAATGTATCAACCGGTTGAAATAAGAAACGCGTTTCAGATTAAAAAACTATATACAGCCTTCAAACATAGATATGACAGTAATTATTATTTTGATGGAGAATATCATAATTTCTGGGAGTTTGTTGCAGTAACTGACGGAGAAATCGGCGTTACTGCGGGAAGTGATGTTCTGGTGCTGAAAAAAGGGCAGGCAATTTTACACGAGCCTATGGAATTTCACCGTCTCTGGAGTGAGGGAAGTACCTGCCCGGAAATTGTTATTTTCAGCTTTGCGGCTGAAAATATGCCCGAATATTTTTCTAAAATATTTGAATTAAAAGATGTTGCTTTGCCTGCAAAAATTCTTGAAGAGATGAAAAGCGTTTTTGATATAAAAGGCGGAAATGTCAGAAAAGTAAAGGAAGAAGGAAATCTGGATTATCAGTTTGCGGTAAAAAAACTGGAAATGTTTCTGCTTGAAGCAGTTTCGCAAAAGCTTAAGCTGACACACGAGCTTAAGACAAAAACTGCAAAAAATTATAACGCGATTGTAACTGTTCTTGAAAATAATATTGACAAGAACCTTTCTGTTTCGGATATTGCGAAAATGTGCAACATCAGTGAAATAAATCTTAAAAAAACCTTTTCAAGATACTCGGGAATGGGCGTAATAAGCTACTTTAACCAACTGAAAATAATGGCGGCAACCGATATGCTGAAAAGCGGAATGACGGTCAAGGAAACGGCAGCAGCACTCGGGTTTTCAAACCAGAATTATTTCAGTACAGTTTTTAAAAGAATTACAGGCACTTCTCCGACAAAATATATTAAATAAAAAATGTAGAAAATATAAAAAAACTATTGAAATGTGTTAATATATGTGGTATAATAGTTCCTGTTCCTGAAAAAAGACAGGAATCTCTGGAGAGTCCCGGGTATTTAACGGGCGCCGAAGGTGTACGGAAACGAAGGTTTCCAATCTCTCAGGCAAAAGGACAGAGCGGGCAAATTTTTTTGTGTCCGACTGCGATTTCCGGAGTTGCTGATTTTTTTAAATCGGCAATTTTTTATTTTTTAGGAGGATTGGAGTATGGAACAAACTTTACTCAACATCATGAACACAATCAATACGTATATGGCAGACTATGTGCTTATCATATTGCTTGTGGCGGTAGGTCTATTTTTCTCATTCAAAACACGTTTCGTTCAGGTGCGTTGCTTTGGAGAAGGTATGAAAAAGGTTTTCGGTAATTTTAGCTTGAGGGGTGCGAAACAAAAAAGCGGCATGAGCTCATTCCAGGCTCTTGCAACCGCTATTGCAGGTCAGGTTGGTACGGGGAATATCGTTGGTGCTTCCGGGGCTATTCTGCTTGGTGGTCCCGGCGCGATTTTCTGGATGTGGATTATCGCATTTTTAGGCATGGCTACAATTTATGCTGAAGCGGTACTTTCTCAGAAAACAAGAGTGGTTGATCAGGACGGAACTGTTCACGGTGGCCCCATTTATTACATAAAACACGCGTTTAAAGGCGAATTCGGCAAATTCCTTGCCGGCTTCTTTGCAATTGCAACCGTAATCTCACTTGGTTTTATCGGTGGTATGGTTCAGTCAAACTCAATCGGTGCTACAATCAACACTGCTTTTGGTGTTCCCACATGGATTACAGGTGTTGTTTTGGCAGTTGTTGTTGCATTCATAATCATTGGCGGAGCTCAGAGAATTGCCGCTACTGCTGAAAAAATCGTTCCGATTATGGCTATTCTTTATCTTTTCGGTGGACTTGTTGTTCTGGCAATTAATATAACAAAGATTCCGGAAGCTATCGGTATGATTTTTAAGTTTGCATTCCAGCCTCAGGCATTAATTGGTGGTGGCGTTGGCGCGGCAATCAAAATGGCAATCAGCCAGGGTGCAAAACGTGGTCTTTTCTCAAATGAAGCAGGTATGGGTTCAACACCTCATGCTCACGCAATGGCGAATGTTGAAAAAGCACACGATCAGGGTGTTGTCGCTATGATTGGCGTGTTCCTCGATACTTTCGTAGTTCTCACTATGACGGCATTGGTTGTTATCACTTGTACATACACAACAGGCGGAGCACTTTCGGGTGCAGACGGCGCATCATACGCACAGATGATTGCTGATGTAGGCATTAACAAAACAAACATTGCACAGTTGTCCTTCGGCAGCGTGTTCGGAACATGGCTTGGTAACGCTTATGTTGCGGTTTGTCTTATGTTCTTTGCATTCACAACAATTATCAGCTGGAACCTGTTCGGTAAAATCAACTTTAACTATCTGTTTGGTAAGAAATCAACCATAGTTTATTCAATTATTGCGGTTGTGTTCGTATTTGTTGGTACAATTGTTCAGGAAAATGAACTCGTTTGGCTTACACAGGATACTTTTAATCAGTTTATGGTTCTTCCCAATGCCCTCGCGCTCTTTGCATTAAGCGGACTTGTGGTAAATGAATCAAAGAATCTGAAATAATTAGCTCAATATTAAAGCACCATAATCGGATGATTATGGTGCTTTTGCTTTTTTTAAAAAATTGTCATCAGGAAAGCTTTGCCGGTAAACCAAATCTCGCGGATGTAATAAATAACATATTTGGAAAGCGGGTATTCTGCACCGATGATTGTTGAGTCAGGAGACAGCTTGTTTCCTATTATTTTCGCTGTCGGGACATTGTGACGGCTAACAATTATATAGGCCGGCAGATAATCAACAGTAACCTGCGGGGGGACATACTCTGTCAACTTGTCAAAAGAGGCTGTTATATTATTGTGAAGTCCGGTTGAAACATCTTCAATAATAACATAGGGTGAAGGAAGCTCCTGCTGAACTATTTTTTTATCAAGATAGGATTTCATTGCAACAGCTTGGGGGAGAGTGCGGTCAACACCGCTTCCGCCTGATAGAACAATCGGAAGAGTGGGATTTTTGGAATAAATCTCAATGGCTTTGTCAAGCCTTTTTTCAAGCTCATCAGTCAGCCGGCTTTCCACAAAAAGTCCGCCACCGGGCACTATAATTGCCTGCTCATTTCCGGTGGGGATATCATCCCCGGAATAATAAATAAGTGCGCCTTCGGCAATTATAAAAATAGTAAGAAAAATTGCTATATATACTGACAGAGTTTTAAAAAAAGGAAAATGCTTTCTAAGCAGAATGACAAGCGCTGAAAGTGCAAAAATCGCAGTGATTGAAAGAAAATATGTGGTGTTTAAATCGTTTGTAAATCCGGGGAAACAAAGGCTTATCACAAGCATTGCCAAAATTATAAAAAGTATATAAACAAAAATAATCAATTTAAAATCCTCCTGACATTTGTTGACATAAAATTATTACGCAACCACCGCTTAACAACGGTTGGGTATAAAAAAGCTGATAATATGGTTATTAACAGAGTTATCCACAGTTTCCACAACGAGTTATTTTGAAAAGTAGCATATAAAATAAACAGTTTTTGTAAGATGGTTTACATAA
>JAZOQS010000132.1:0-3310 GCA_045656205.1 Clostridia bacterium
CCATTTATCCCGACGGATATAATTTGAATGACGATGCACTCGCGAAAGAACTGTATAAAAGTATAGAGGAATTGGTTAATAATGGCTGAAATAATTTTAGCAAAAAGTGCCGGATTTTGTTTTGGCGTAAAACGTGCTGTCAGCGAAGCGGAAAAGCTTGCGGATGCGCAGCGGGGCGTAATTAATACATACGGGGAACTTATTCACAACACGCAGGAAATTGAAAGACTTAAGAAAAAAGGGCTTGTTCCGGCGGAAACTTTTGAGGATATAATAAGCAAAAAGGTGATTATCAGGACACATGGCGTAGGCGAGGATGTTATATGCAGTCTGACCGAGAAAGGGTGCGAAATAACCGATTTAACCTGCCCATATGTAAAAAAAATTCATAATATTGCAAAAAAGTATTGCAAAATGGGTATAAAAACTGTTATAATAGGAAATGGTCTTCATCCTGAAGTGGTGGGCATCAAACAAAGATGCTCCGAAAACAGCGTTATTCTGGACGATGTCACACAGGTGAAGGATCTGATAGGTGAAAATGAAAAGGTTGCGGTTGTTGCACAAACCACTCTCAACCGGCATACATTTGAAGAAATTACTGCGGAAATTGTCCGGATAAGTCCGGAAGCGGAGATTTTTGATACAATTTGCTCGGCAACTGCCCAAAGGCAGCAGGAAGCGGAAGAGATTGCGAAAAAATCGGACGTGTTTTTTGTTGTTGGAGGCAAACATAGCTCCAATACAAAAAAACTTTATGAAGTAGCAAAGAAAGTGTGCAAAGACACTTATCATATAGAATGTGCAAGCGATATAGAAAAAGAAATGCTTGCAGGCAAAAACTTTGTTGGTATTACGGCCGGGGCTTCCACCCCCGACCAAATTATAAAGGAGGTATATAATACCATGGAAAATCTTTCAAATCAGGAAAACCTCAACTTTGAGGAACTGCTGGAGGAATCATTAAACTATTTAAATACAGGGGATACAGTAAGCGGCATTGTTGTAGACGTACGTCCAAACGAAGTTGTACTTGAAATCAGCGGCTGTAAGTATAACGGTATAATAGATCTTGATAACCTCAGTGGAGACACAAGCCTTACTCCCGCTGACCTTGTTAAAGTTGGCGACGAGATGGAAGCGTTTGTAATCCAGGTTGACGACCACAACGGTCAGGTTAGACTGTCAAGAAAAAAACTTGAACAGGAAAAAAGCAGAGAAGCTTTAAAACAGGCTTTTGAAGCAGGCGAAATCTTAGATGGCGAAATTGTTGACATCTTAAAAGGCGGCGTGAATGTTCTTGTTGGCGAAACAAAAATTTTCGTTCCCGCATCACAGGCTTCCGACAGATATGTTGAAGACCTCGAAGCTCTTAAAGGCACAAAAGTTCAGCTCCGCATCATTGATATGGGCGGTCAGGGCAGAAGACGCAGAATCGTTGGTTCTGTTAAAGCTGTACTTAAAGAAGAAAACAAAAAGAAAAGAGATGCTTTCTGGGCAGAAGCTGCAGAAGGTAAGACATACACAGGCGTTGTTAAATCTCTCACACCTTTCGGTGCGTTTGTTGACATCGGCGGCGTAGACGGTCTTGTTCACATTTCTGAACTTTCATGGAAGAAAATTTCTCACCCCTCACAGGTTGTTAAAGAGGGCGAAGAAATTGAAGTATTCATCAAATCTCTTGACAAAGAAAAACAGAAAATTTCTCTCGGCAGCAAAAAAGAAGAGGACAACCCCTGGACTAAATTCATGGCTGACAACAAGGTTGGCGATATTGTAAACGGTACAGTTGTAAGACTTGTTCCCTTCGGTGCATTTGTTGATATCGGCGGCGTTGATGGTCTTATCCACATTTCCGATATTTCCTGGAGAAGAATCAATCATCCTTCTGAAGTATTAAAAGAAGGTCAGGTTGTTGAAGTTAACATCAAAGCAATCGACGAAGAAAAACAGAAAATCTCTCTCGGTTATAAACGCACAGAAGATAACCCCTGGGAAATCTTCAAAACAAAATATTCTGTTGGCGACACAGTAACAGCTAAAGTTGTAAGAATTGCATCCTTTGGTGCATTCGCTGAAATCATTGAAGGAATTGATGGTCTTATCCACATTTCCCAGATTTCTTACGACAGAATTAATGCTGTTGCAGACGCTCTTAAACCGGGCGATGAAGTTGAAGCTAAAATCGTTGAAGTAAAAGAAGAAGACGGTAAAGTTTCTCTCAGCATCAAAGCTCTTCTTACACCTCCGGTAGTGGAAGAAGAAGCAGCTGAAGACGAAGGCGCTGTTACAGAAGACATGCCTATGTCTGTTGGAACAGAAACAGAAACAACTCAGTTTGAAGCAGCTATGGAAGCAGCTACAGACGCTGAATAATTTAAAATGTGAAAAGGACCGGATATTCCGGTCCTTTTTTACATAAAATAAAAAAATCTCAAGAAATACTTGACAAGTCGATAAAGATTTGGTATAATAACTTAGTCGCTGTACGAAAATAAGTAGGTGACAGGAAATTTGCGGGTGTAGTTCAATGGCTAGAATCTCAGCCTTCCAAGCTGATTGTGTGGGTTCGATTCCCATCACCCGCTCCATATATGTGCCTGTAGCTCAGCCGGATAGAGCAACTGCCTTCTAAGCAGTGGGTCAGGGGTTCGAATCCCTTCAGGCACGCCACCGACCCGGCCGGGGTTGGACAAGGTGTTGAAATGGTGGGTATAGCTTAGTTGGTTAAAGCACCAGATTGTGGTCCTGGGGAGCGTGGGTTCAAGTCCCATTACCCACCCCATTACCCTTGATTTACATGCCGTTAGTAGTCTAACGGCAGTTTAAATCTCGTATTGGGATGTAGCCAAGTGGTAAGGCACCAGACTTTGACTCTGGCATTTCGTAGGTTCGAGTCCTGCCATCCCAGCCAAAATAGGGGCTATTAGCTCAGTCGGCAGAGCACCTGCCTTTTAAGCAGGGTGTCCCGCGTTCGAATCGCGGATAGCTCACCAAAGGAAACGGATTTCCGTTTCCAAGTAAAATACCGGATCCGGAAATTTTCCGGACTTCCGTCAATATATATCGGTCGGAATTTTCCGACCACCCCATATTTGGGCTATTAGCTCAGTCGGCAGAGCACCTGCCTTTTAAGCAGGGTGTCCCGCGTTCGAATCGCGGATAGCTCACCAAATCGGAACAAGTTTTGCTTGTTCCGATTTTTTTTACGAAATCCCCTTTTCTTTGCATGGCTGATGTGGTATAATTGTACTGAGGTGAAAACAATGCAGGAACTTATTAAACGAATTAATGAACTTGCGAAAAAATC
>JAZOQS010000133.1:0-4929 GCA_045656205.1 Clostridia bacterium
TTCATATGAACCGGCTTTAAAATCGGACGGGTTTATAAAAGGCTGACCGATACTTTCCTGAAAACCTGCAACCTTGGGGTCGTAAGCAATTCCAACCGACGGAGCGCCCGCCAGAGCCGCGTAAATAAGCATATGAAGTCTCACCGAAACGGAAAAACTGCTTTTTTCAACCAGACTTAGTGTTGTGGGAATATCTGTTCTGCCGCTTATGAAAAGTGCACGGTTTTTCATTTTTGAAATAATGCTTCTGCTGAGTGATGCATCATACGGATAGTGCAGAGGCAAAAATACCGGTGTTAGACCGTGTTTTTCGGCAACATAATCTGCCATAGCGGCAAATGTTTCGTCGAAATCCTCTGAAAAATCCTGCCATTTTCTCACTGAGAAGATGGCAAATTTTTCGCCCTCGGAAAGCCCTGCATCTTTAAGCAGACGGTCTGCATTTTCGGGATTTCGCATTTCTGCAGCGAAAACGGGGTCTGCAGTTACAATTGCTTCAGGTCGGTTTACGCCAAGCTTTTTAAGCTCCGCAAAAGATGCGGGATCGCGCAGGGTAATAAGATTTACCCGATTTAAAATTTTTCTCGCCCGTCTTCTGTTTGCAGGTTTGTTTATCGGTCCGATGCCGTTTGCATAGAGCATAACGGGAATTTTCATCCTGAGTGCACGACTTACCATCCAGAGGTAATATATAATTGATTTTGTGCTTGTTACATCCTGAATAAGACTTCCTCCGCCCAAAATGAAAAGCTCTGAATTTTTAATGGCTCTTCTTGTTGCGGCAAGATTATATCTTGACACGGAATTTACCTTGTAAAGTCTTGCAGTTTCGCGGGGATTAAAGGATAAAACGTTAATATTTATTTCCGGATTAATCTCGCGGAGAGAATTTACCATGGCATATAAAAGTGCATCGTCACCGCTGTTTTTAAAACCGTAATATCCTAAAATTGTGCAGTCAAATTTTTCGCTGCCCGAAACCATATCGTAAAGAGCAAGATTGTCTTTGACCATACTTTCAAGAGAATATTTTTCCTTTATGATGCTTCTGCCGTATGCGCCGAGAGTAAGTCTCTGTTCGTTGGTCATATTAAGCAGAGTATTCAGGTCGTTTTTGAACTGCTCGTCGTGAATATCCATTCTGTGACGGCAGGTAAAGTTGGTTTCAATTGCAACATCAAGAGTGTTGTTGTCAAGAATGCCGATATATCCCTCTTCACCTGCAACAATTACAGGTTTTCCCATAGACATACACTCGAGGATTGCCCTGCCGACGCCAATTCCAATGTCTGCAGCTGCGATATATCGCGGAACATCAACTATTGCACCGGTCAGCGCCACTGCGGTTCTGGACAGGCGTATGTTGATTTCCTTTGCTTTTGCGGCAATTTTTTCATAACTGTTACCGTCGCCGATTATCATAAGCTCAAGGCCGGGAAATTCTTTTTCAATATCCTCAAAAAAATCAAGCAGACGGAAAAGCGGCTTGCAAACATCGTCATTAAGTCTGCTCATATAAACTATGCGCTTTGCAGACTTTTCAAAACCAAGACCGTCAAGAACATTTTCGTAAGCACTGTCGGGAGAAAAACGGTCTGTATCCACGCCGTTTACGCTGACAATGATATTTTTGCTTTTGAGGTGGTAATTATCCTTGAGATATCGTTTTATATCTTTGCTGACAGCGAGGGTTTTACTTCCCCAGCGAGTGAGCATTTTAAGCGGAAAAGCTGTGGAATATGTTCCGTGCGCAGAGGTCACAAACTTAAACCTGACGGTTTTGTGGACCAGGTGACATAAAAACGCAGGAATTCTCGCGTGAGCATGAACAATGTCAGGCTTTTCTGCTTTTATAACAGTTTTTAAAATTTTGTATGATGCTGTCATAGAGGTAATGTCGCGCCTGTCTAAAGGAGCGCGCACAAGCTTTACTCCCGAGGCCAAAAGACCGTCCCAGTAAGCACCTTTTTCAGCAACGATTATAACCTCGTGACCAAGTTTTACAAGCTGTTTTGAAAGCTCGGCAACGTGAGTTTCGGCGCCGCCTATATCAAGACTCATAAGGGTCATAATAATTTTCATGGACATATCTCCTTGAAAAGTGTAATTTGAGTTTATTTATATATTATACCATACCTTGAAAAAATTTCAAGTATTAATATATTTTAAGATATTTACACTTGAAAACAGAGCCCGTTTGTGATAAAATGTAAAGTAGTTGTAACCGAAAGGAGATGACGGCGAAAAGTTATGGAAAAAGTGTATGAAAATCTGCGCCGCATTCTGTCGGAAAAAGGCGTAAAAAAGGCGTATACAAAGTTTTATGGATGTGCCCAGAATGAGGCGGATATGGAGTTGCTCCGGGGCATGATGGAAAAAATGGGGTATGAGTTTACAGAGGAGCCCAAAGAGGCAGACCTCATAACAATAAACACATGTGCGGTCCGCGAAGGAGCGGAGGACAGGATTTACGGTAACGTAGGTGCTTTCAAAAAACTTAAAGAGAAAAAACCGGACCTTATAATTGTGGTGTGCGGTTGTATGACTCAGCGCGGAGGTCCTGCGGAAAAACTCAGAAAATCATATCCGTATGTTGATATAATTTTTGGAACTCACGGTATAGAAAACTTCCCCAAAATGCTTTTTGAAAGACTGACCTTGGGTAAACGTGTGTTTGCGGTGACGGAGGAGGCTTCCGTTAACGAGGGACTTCCCATAAAAAGAAAAGAAAGTGTTTCGGCGAATGTAAGTATAATTTACGGCTGCAACAATTTCTGCAGTTACTGCATAGTTCCCTACACCAGAGGCAGAGAACGTTCCCGCAGATGGGAAAATGTTGTGGCGGAAGTCAAAGAGCTTGCAGCAAACGGCGTTACGGAAATTACGCTTTTGGGTCAGAATGTAAATTCCTACGGAAAAGATTTGGACTGCGGAATAAATTTTGCTCAGCTTCTGCGTAAAATAAACGAAATTGACGGAATAAAAAGAATCCGGTTTATGACCTCGCATCCCAAAGATTTGTCGGACGAGCTTATAAAGGCTATGACGGAGTGTGATAAAGTATGCCGCCAGCTTCATCTGCCTGTTCAGGCGGGCAACAACCGGGTGCTTAAGGAAATGAACAGAAAATATACCCGTGAGGATTATCTTGCTCTGGTGGGAAAAATCAGGGCGGCTATGCCTGATATCACGCTGACAACAGACATCATAGTGGGTTTTCCGAATGAAATAAAAGAAGAATTTGCCGACACGCTGGACATAATAGAAAAAGTCCGTTATGACGGGATTTTCAGTTTTATTTATTCAAAGCGGAGCGGAACTCCGGCGGCAAAAATGGAGGACAGCATTTCTGATGAGGAAAAAAGCGAGAATCTTACAAAGCTTTTAGAGGTTCAGAAAGAAATTCAGCTTGAGATAAACAAAAATTATCTGGGCAAAGAATATGAAGTGCTGGTTGACGGTACAAGCAAAACCGATGAGAATATTTTAAGTGGCAGAACGGACGGAGGAAAAATTGTCCATTTTACAGGCGGAAAAGAACTTATCGGGAAGTATGTAAATATAAAAATAACCGATGTAAAATCATTCTATCTTACAGGTGAAATAAAGGAGAAACAACAATGAATAAAGTAATTGAACTTGCAAAACAGCTTGGAGAGGCACTCTCCGGAAGTGATCAGTTTTTAAGATACAAAGCGGCAGATGACGCTTACCACGCAGATGACGAAGCACTTCGTCTGACTGAAGAATACGGCAAAAAAACACAGGAACTTTCGCTGGAACTTTCCAAGGAGGACATAACTCCCACAGAGATGATTAAAATTCGCCAGAAGATGACAGCGGAATATGCATCACTCTGCCTTAACCCTGTTATAAAAGAATTTGTTGAATCAAAAGCTGCCGCAGAACAGCTTCTGCAGGAAGTAAACAGCATTATTCAGTTTTATGTAACAGGCGAGGAACAGCAGGGTGGTTGCTCGGGTAACTGCGGCAGCTGCGGAGGCTGTCACTAAACAGAAATTTTAACTGATAAAGACGAGGAGTGTTTTCTTTGCCATATACACCAATGATGCTGCAATATTTTGAAATAAAAGAGCAGTACAAGGATTGCATATTATTTTACAGACTTGGCGACTTTTATGAAATGTTTTTTGACGATGCCAAAACTGCCTCTTCCGAGCTGGGACTTACCCTTACGGGCAGGGACTGCGGTATGGAGGAAAGAGCGCCTATGTGCGGCGTGCCATTTCACAGCAGTGAGGGCTATATTGTCAAGCTTGTTTCAAAAGGGTACAAGGTTGCAATCTGCGAACAGATAGAAGATCCCTCGGCGGCAAAGGGGATTGTAAAACGCGGCGTTATCCGCGTTGTAACACCATCCACCGTTATGAGCGAATCGGCAATTGACGGCAATAAAAACAACTTCCTTGTTTCGGTTTTTAAAAGTGGCGACGAGCTTGGGGTAGCATTTCTTGATTTTTCAACAGGTGAATTTTTTGCAACCGAGATAAAAGAGGAAATATATCACAGCTTAAATGGCGAGGTTTCAAGACTTATGCCATCCGAGGCAATCCTTTCGCCCGAGGCGGCAGAGGATGACAATATTGTAAATCTTCTTGAAAATGCGGGATGTTATATCACTTACGACTCCTATGATTATTTTGAAAACGGTGTGAAAGATGTGGACGAGCATTTTTCGGGGAAATGCGAGATTAAGGAAAATCCTTTAACAAAAAAAGCTATCGGCGGTGCGCTTATTTATATTCTGCAGACACAGAAGGTAAAAGTAAGCCACATAAACGCCGTTACATATTATCAGATGAATCAGTATGTCTATATGGATTCGTCAACGCGCAGAAATCTGGAACTTGCCGAAACTCTGCGCACAAAATCCCGCAAGGGAAGTCTGATCTGGGTGCTTGACAAAAC
>JAZOQS010000134.1:0-5445 GCA_045656205.1 Clostridia bacterium
CATTTAAAGGCATTGCAGATATTACTCCTGCTTACATTGCTACAATCGCAGTTGCTTATGTTCCCGTTGCATTTGTTGTATTTGCAGAACATATTGCTGACCACAAAAACCTCTCTTCCATCATCGGAACAGAGCTTTTAGGAGAACCGGGTCTCCACAGAACACTTTTAGGTGACGGTATCGGCTCTGTTGCAGGTGCATTCTTCGGTGGTTGCCCCAACACAACATACGGTGAATCTGTTGGTTGTGTAGCTATCACAGGTAACGCTTCCGTTATCACAATTCTTACAACAGCAATCATTGCGATTCTCGCATCTTTCGTTGCTCCGTTTGTAACATTCCTTGCTACAATTCCTAACTGCGTAATGGGCGGCGTTTGTATTTCACTTTACGGTTTTATCGCTGTATCCGGTCTTAAAATGATTCAGCAGGTTGACCTTGGCGAAAACAAAAACCTCTTTGTTGTAGCAGTTATCCTTATCACAGGTATCGGCGGACTTTCACTCACATTCGGACAGGTTACAATCACATCTATCGCTTGTGCACTTATCCTCGGTATCCTTACAAACCTCATGGTTTCAGGTAAAAAAGCAAACTAAGGTAGATTTTTATGAAATTTAAAGCTACGCTGATGGAAGGGGATGCGCTTTCGCGCGTCCTCGTCCGGATGTCTCATCAGATAATTGAAAAAAATAAATCGGTGGACGGACTTTGTCTTGTAGGAATTAAAACAAGGGGCGTTCCCCTTGCGGAAAGACTTGCAGACAACATTTTCGCTATTGAAAACAAAAGGGTGGAAATGGGTGCGCTTGACATTACACTCTACCGTGACGATCTGACCGATATTGCAGACGACCCGGTAATTAATTCTGCCGACATAGGCATAGAGGTTACCGGTAAAAATGTTGTGCTTGTGGATGACGTTCTGTTCACGGGCAGAACTGTCAGAGCGGCGATGGACGCAATAATGTCACTTGGCAGACCGGCGACAATTCAGCTTGCCGTGGTTGTTGACCGCGGACACAGGGAGCTTCCTATCCGCGCAGACTATGTGGGCAAGAATGTTCCCACCTCCCATAGTGAGGTTATAAGCGTGAACCTATCCGAAATTGATGAAAAAGACAGCGTGGAAATATTTGAAATTGAAAATTGAAAATTTTGGTTATTTTCCGGCAAAACCGGAAAAATATAAAAAAACCCGAGCAAAAATTGCTCGGGTTTTTTACATTAATTTTCACTTTTTAATTTTCAATTTTCAATTAAAAAAGACGGGCATTTACCCGTCTTCTTATTATTCGATTCCGTTGGGGTTCTGGTCAACAAATTTCCAGGAGTCAAGACACATTTCTTCAATGCCTTTTTTGGCTTCCCAACCGAGAACTTCTTTTGCTTTTGCCGGGTTTGCATAGCACATTGCAATATCACCCGGACGACGGTCTGTCAGCTTGTAGTTTACAGGTTTGCCGCTTGCTTTTTCAAAAGCTTTAACCATTTCTAAAACGCTGTAACCATTACCTGTTCCGAGGTTAAATGCATCAGCACCTTTTTCTTTGGTTGTCCACTCGAGAGCTTTAAGGTGACCGAGGCTTAAATCAACAACGTGGATATAGTCACGAACACCTGTACCGTCGGGAGTGGGATAGTCACTGCCGAAAACTGAAAGCTGGGGGAGTCTACCTGCCGCAACTCTTGCAATATAAGGCATAAGGTTATTGGGAATTCCGTTGGGGTCTTCGCCTAAAAGTCCGCTTTCGTGTGCGCCGATGGGGTTGAAATAGCGGAGAAGAGCAATGCTCCACTCGTTATCGGACACATAAAGGTCACGGAGGATGTTTTCAATCATAAGCTTTGTACTGCCGTAAGGATTTGTTGTTGAAAGGGGGAAATCTTCGGTTATCGGAACTGTTGCGGGATTGCCGTAAACAGTGGCAGACGAACTGAAAACCATCTTTTTAACACCATATTTTTTCATTGTCTGACACAGGATAAGTGTGCCGGTGATATTGTTGTGATAATATTCCAGAGGCATTGAGACAGATTCGCCAACCGCATTAAGTCCGGCAAAGTGAATTACCGCATCAATTTCGTTTTCGCTGAAAATTTTGTCCATACCTTCTGCATCCAAAAGGTCGCACTCATAAAATTTAAAGTCTTTGCCGGTTACCTTTTTGATTCTGTCTAAAGCTGCAGGTTTTGAGTTTGAAAAATTGTCCATTATAACAATTTCATATCCTGCATTTAAAAGTTCTACCGATGTGTGGCTGCCGATATATCCGGCACCGCCTGTTACAAGTACTTTCATATTCGTTCTCCTTTTCTATATAACCATTCCGCCGTTTGGGCTTATAACCTGACCGGTTATGTAATCTCCGCCTGATTCTGCAAGGAAAAGCGCCACTTTTGCGATTTCCTGCGGAGAGGCAAATCTGCCAAGAGGAATGTCATTTGCAATTTCATTTTTTTCTTCGGGCGTAAACCCGCTCATCATATCTGTATCAACAACCCCGGGAGCCAGTGCATTAACAGTAATTCCCGACGGGGCAAGTTCTTTCGCCAGTGCTTTGGTAAAACCGATAAGCCCTGCCTTTACCATTGAATATATAACCTCGCAGGACGCACCTGTTATTCCCCAGATTGAAGAAATATTTATAATTTTGCCGCTTTTTTTATCAATCATATGGTCAAGAACGGCCTGGGTGCAGTTGAAAGTGCCTTTCAAATGAACATCCACCATCCGGTCGAAATGGCTTTCGCTGACATCCGAAAAAAGCTGACTTTCTGCAATTCCTGCGTTGTTTATCAGGATATCAACAGAGCCAAAACGGCTTTTTATGTCACATATCATTTTGTCCACCTGGCTGCGATCTGATACATCGGCGCGGAAAGCCGCACAGTTTTCAAGTTCCCTTTCAAGTGTGAGAGCCTGATCTTCGCTGGTGAAATAATTCACGGCTACATTATAACCGTTTTCTGAGAAAATCCTGGCACATGCACTGCCTATACCGCGGGAGCCGCCCGTTATTAAAACAGTTTTCATTTTCTATTTGCTGTCAACAGTTATAACCGCCGCATAACGGCTGTTCTTTTCTGACAGCTTCTCCTTTATGTCAGAAAGTATTTTATCTTTATCCTTGTGAAGAGCAAAAGGAAGTTCAAGGTCGAAAATAAGATTAATCCGGTTCTCACCGTCCGTCATACGGAAATCGTGAATACCAAGACGCGCGTCAATTGAGGTAATAATTTCAACAACCTCTGCTTTTATGCGGTCGGTTATCTCGCAACCCGTTGTAATGGGGTCCATATGAATAACGGTGTGAATTCCGAGTTCCTTTGAAATTTCCTGCTCCAGAGCATCTATCAGCTCGTGAGTTTTTACAATATCGGCATTATCGGGAACCTCGGCGTGAACGGACGCCATTTTTCTGCCCGGACCGTAATCGTGGACAATCAGGTCGTGAACGCCTACAACGCCTTCCGCCTGCATGATTTTTTCGGTTATTTTATCAACCGTTTCCATATCGGGAGCAGTTCCTAAAAGAACATCAACGGTATCTTTGGCAATTCCGAAACCCGAATACATTACAAGTGCCGAGAAAATCGCACCCATCACAGCATCCAGCGGGAAGTTTACAAATCTGCCCACAATAACGGAAACCACCACGATTGATGTTGAGATTGCATCAATAAGCGAGTCTAATGCGGTTGCCCGCAGAACGCCCGAACCGATTTTTGCAGAAAGATATCTGTTGTATGACGCCATCCACAGCTTTATTAGCACTGATGCCGCAAGGATTATTGTGAGCGGCAGGCTGAATGCCAAGGGCTCGGAATTGGAAATTTTTGAAACAGAGCTTTTTAAAAGTTCAAATCCCACCAGCATTATGATAAATGATACTATAAGAGATGAAATATATTCTATTCTGCCGTGACCGAAAGGATGTTCCTCGTCGGGACGCATATTGCTGAGCTTTGTGCCGAAGATTACTATAAGAGATGACGCTGTGTCCGACAGGTTGTTAAACGCATCGGATGTGATGCTGATACTGTTCATCAGGGTTCCGACAGTAAGCTTTAAAATAAAAAGAATCAGATTGCATATAATTCCTAAAATTCCGCCTAAAACCCCGTATTTTTCACGGACCTTTGTATCGGAAACATTATCACAGTCGGGCACAAATTTTCTGATAAGAAGTTTTATCAAACCATTACCCCCGTATCATCAAGCAGATTATCTGACAAACTTGCGGCAACTGCAAGTTTGTCACACTTTTCATTATATTCATGACCTGCATGTCCCTTGAGCCATACAAAGTCAACCTCGTGTTTGTCAAGAAGAGGAACAAGCCTTTGCCATAAATCAACATTGAGTGCGGGCTTTCCGTCCGACTTTCTCCAGCCTTTCATCTGCCAGGAATAAAGCCAACCCTTTGCGATTGCGTCCACCACATATTTGGAATCGGAATAAACTGTTACCTCGCAGGGGAATTTAAGGGCTTCAAGACCTGTTATAACAGCCAGTAGCTCCATACGGTTGTTGGTGGTGCTTTTATATCCGGCTGAAATTTCCTTTATTGTTTCGTTATATTTAAGTATAACACCGAATCCGCCCGGACCGGGATTGCCGCTGCAGGCGCCGTCGGTAAAAAGTTCAACTTTTTTCATAACATTAAAAATTCCTTTAATTTTTTTCATATATATTATACTGCAATCGGGTTATAATTGCAACATCAATTTACAT
The DNA here is from genome assembly GCA_045656205.1 of Clostridia bacterium. Classification (GTDB taxonomy): domain Bacteria; phylum Bacillota; class Clostridia; order RUG12999; family RUG12999; genus RGIG7450. The sequence continues at coordinate 4,739 of JAZOQS010000134.1, forward strand.
AAAAATAGAATATGTTTAATTATATTTGGGCGTCAATGATAGTTTTTTCAATAATACTTTCGCTTTTCACCGGCAGGGTGGAGGAGGTAGCGCTTGCGGCAACTTCGGGAGCAGCAGGTGCAGTTTCAACCTGCCTTGAAATAGCAGGAATAATGATGCTTTGGAGCGGGCTTATGAATATCGCGTCCGAAAGCGGACTCATAGAACTTTTTTCAAAACTGCTCAGACCAATATACAGGAGATTTTTTAAAAGGATACCTGAAAATTCGGTGGCGGGCAAGAATATTCTTATGAACATAGCCGCAAACATTCTCGGACTTGGAAATGCCGCGACTCCCTTCGGACTTAAAGCGATGGAGGAAATGGGTAAATCGGCCGGAGGCAAGGCGACAAATGAAATGATAACCTTTTTGGTGCTTAATACCGCATCCATTCAGCTTTTGCCAACCACAATAATTGCTCTCCGCGGTGAGGCCGGCTCATCTGCACCGTCCGATATTCTTGTGCCCGTCTGGATAGTGTCAGTTTTTGCGCTTATTATGGGACTGTTGGGGACACTTGTTTTCAGGAGGGATTAGTTTGGATTTCAGTAAATATATAATGCCCCTGATTATTTTGTTTATAATTACATTTGGTTTGATCCGCAAAAATGACGTTTACGCGCCTTTTGTAGCAGGAGCAACCGATGGACTTAAAACCCTTGTCGG
>JAZOQS010000135.1:0-2352 GCA_045656205.1 Clostridia bacterium
CTATTATTAAATTTTGGAATGAGGTTATACCATTCCGTTTCCTCAAAAAATTCACGCATATATCCGACCTGATATGAGCTTGCGTATTCAAGCGAATCCTGCCATGTAGCATTGATTTTTTCTTCACTTGTTATTATGTCAACACCGTCAGAGCTGTCGTTTTCCTCATCATAAATGTTGAGATAGCTCCAAGTGTCATGTCCGCCCCAGCCGTAACCGTACATACCGTTAAGATATGCTGTCCAGCCTTGCATTCTTGAACCGAAATTCTTTGTCCAGAGATAGCAATACTGACCCTCATAATTGATTGCGGGTTTGCCTTGTGAGTTATACCAGCAGTCCTTTTCAATCTTGAAATTGCTTTGCTCTGTTTTTGAGGTATGCCACTGCACCGCATAGAAATTATGTGCTTTCACATCTCTGAAACAGGAAGGCATTGCGTCTTTAAAATAAACCTTGCATTCATCCGTTGCTCCCTTGCCGTTGCCGTAAACCGATGTTGAACCAACGTTTTCCATATGAGCAGAAAGCGGATGGTCATACGCATCGTGCTTTGCTATATATTCCGCAACAAGCTTGTAAGGGTTATTTTCCAATCCCCATTCGGGATGGTTTGTTTCACTCCAATAGAAATCGTTGTCAACCTCTTGCCCGAGAGTCCAGATAACGGGATATGCGCTGTATCTTGCGACCCAGTAACGGCTGACTTTTTCAAGATAAGCTTTTGCCGAATCAGACGGTTCATTGCCGTTGAAACCACCGTTGTTTGAAATCAGAGGCTCAATAAAATAGGAGAAGAAAAACTGTGCATTTGCGTGAACAAGACCGTTTTCGGCAATGATGCGGAATTTTTCGTCATAGTCGGCAAGACCTGACATATCGTCTTCGGTTATGCCGTTTGTGAAATCAAACTTTGCTCCGATAGGTTCACTCTGATATACGGTAAAGCCCTGTGAAACACGCTTTTCGCATATTGTTTTAACCATATCAACGGTTTCGTCACCGAGGCTCCAATGCGTATCACCAAGGTAGAAAAACGGTGTGCCGTCATCATAGGTAAAATACTTCTTACCTGCATTTGTTGTAACAAAACCGTGCTTATAGATGTCGTATTCACCACTGTATGCGGTGCAGATAACCTTGCCTGTTCTGCTGTCAAGCGAAGTGTTTTCGGCATCCGTGCAGACAGTTTTGAAATACCAATCACCTTCGGAGGGGCAAACGAAGCGGATTTTCCATACATTACCGCCGTCCCAGAAAGCAGGGATTTTATAAAGTCTACCGTTGCCCCAAAGATGCAGTTCAACATCAACATCATTGAATGGGTTTGTATATGCTTTTTCGCTTTCAAAAGCAATTTCATTTGCAACCCAGGTTTCCGCATTTAATGTCTGTTCGGGGGCTTCAATCGGTTTGCCGTTATATTCAATCCAAGAATGAGGATTTACCGTTACACAGGGTATATCGGTTTCGTCTGTACCTTTGATTTTGTTAATTAACTTTGCAAAGCCGTTTACAACTATACCCGTAAATTCTTCTGCTGTGTTTATTATTGCAGGTGTACTTGCCTTCGTGTCGCTTGAAGCATAAGATGGGAGTACAGTAAATGAAAACATCACAGAAATGCAAAGAAGAAAGGAAATATGTTTTTTAAATTTCATAAACGCCTCCAAAAATTCTTGTTTGTTAAAATGATTATATCACAGATAATACGAAAGAACAAACAGGTGCAGGTGTACCACCATCACTTATTCACTATTACTTATTATTACGAGCGAAGCGATTAACAAGGTTCCGGGGTACCCATAGAAATCTTTGATTTCGTTATGGGTCGGGTTCTTACTTTAGAACCATAGTTCAACAAATTGGAATTTGCTGAATTGATTATCTTACCACTGAAGAATGACTGTAAATATAGAATTCTTCCTGACTCGGCATCCACTTCTTTTCCTTTTCAGGGAAAGTTGCATCAAAAGCCTCTACGGCATCTGTGTCTTCGCAACAATCGGCAGCGGTACTTGGAATATACATCAGCTTTCTGCCGTCAAGGGCATTTGGTACAAGTTCACACACAAGAAGAGCTGTCGGAAAGTTACCATCCAAAACAAAACTTACATTTTTCTTTTTGCAACTGACAAATCCACGGCTGACATAATTACCGGGATTTCCGAAGTTGATGTTCACTTCATATCCCAATTTTTTTGCAACCTCAAAAGAATGTTCAATCAAAATTTTACCGAGTTTCTGTCGCTGATATTCGGGAGCAACGCAGAGAGGGCCAAAAGAAAGTATTTCTTTTCTGTTGCCTTTTTCATCCTCAAGCCATGCTTTTGTGTACATAATGTTACCGAT
>JAZOQS010000136.1:0-4742 GCA_045656205.1 Clostridia bacterium
GAAAGAGGCAAAATTCTTCCCAGAAGAATCACAGGCTGCTGCGCAAAACATCAGCGTCAGGTAACTACTGCTATTAAAAGAGCAAGAATGATCGCACTTCTGCCCTTCTCAGTAGACTAATTAAAAAATTAAAGCCGCACCAAAAGGTGCGGCTTTCTTTGTTATGTTTTTTACGGACCAACAGAACGCCGGTCACTGCTTAACCTAATAGTTCATCGTAGCTTGTGCCTAAAATTTCTTTGATGGCTTTAAGCTGTGTTGCATAAATATGCTGAATTCCTCTTTCGATTTTCACAAGAGATTCTCTTGTTATATCAATACCCATAAGCTGCATTTCCTTAACAAGATCTACCTGTTTTATATTTTTTTGCTTTCTTATTTTGCGAATATTCTCACCAATTCTGATAGAATCTTGTTTAATTTTCTGCTCTTGCATAACATTCTCTCCTTTTTCGGACTGAAATAAGCACTTTTTCTTGATTTTACAATTAATATGTGATAAAATGGGACTAATATTGGTCCATTTTTAAGGAGGATACATTATGCTATATCATAAATCGGGAAAACTTATTCAGCCGGGGCATTGTGGAGAGGATTGTCCGTCACAATTTGAGTATATCACATTGCCTGACGGACAAAAACAGTCGATATGCAAGGATTGTTTTTATCTCAAGTGTTGCTATCATTTGTTCGATGACAGACTTTGTATGTTATGCAGGGATTTTGAATGTCCGCGTGCAGGAAAGAAATAATAGGGACGGTGAATTCACCGTCCTTTATCTTTAAATTTTAATTACAAAACTTGCAAATTATCTTATTATATGGTAAAATTAGGTTTTAAGAGGTATAAAAGATATGTTTGGATATGTAAATGTGTGCCGTGACGAGCTTAAAGTCCGCGAACTTGCGCTTTTTAACGCATATTACTGTGGTCTGTGCAAAAGGCAGGGAAAGCTTTGCGGAGCGGCGAGCAGACTCATTTTAAGTTATGATTTTACCGTTCTGGCACTTCTTCTGGACGCAATGGAAGAGGAAAAACCGACCGTTTCAAAGGGCAGATGTATGCTGCATCCCTTTAAAAAACGCCCGGTGGTGACAGAAAGCAAAAGTATGGACTACTGTGCCCGGATGAGCGTTGCACTTGCGTATTATAAAGCGCTGGACGATTTCCGCGACGAAGGTGTAAGCGTTAAAAATGCGGTTCTTGCTTTAAAACCCGCGGTAAATAAAATAAAAAAGAGATATCCGGACAAACTTAAACTTATAGAAAAATATCTCGACGAGATTGCATCCGCAGAAAAAAGCGGTGAAAAAAATATAGACATTCCGGCAGGCGCTTTCGGCAGACTTTTAGCCGAGCTTTTCAGCCCGGACGGGCAGGAAAACCGCGCTCTTTATGAGTTTGGCTATAACATAGGCAGATGGATTTATGTTATAGATGCCATAGACGATTTTGAAAAGGACAGCAAAAAAGGCAGATTCAATCCTTTTAACTCTGCTGATGAGATAAAAGAGCAGCAGGAGGCTGTGTGGTACAATCTTTCTGCGGCGGCGGCAGCATATGAGCTGCTTGAAATTAAAAGAAACAAATCAATCTTAGACAACATAGTATATATCGGACTTAAAAATGCAACGGAAAAAGTCCTGAAAGAGAGGTAAAATGGACGCTTATTCAGTACTCGGAGTTTCGCGCAACGCTTCAAAGGCGGAAATTGATGCGGCATACAAGTCGCTTCTTGAAAAATACAGCGAAGAAAAATACACAGGGGGTCCGCTTTCTGACCTTGCTGAGAAAAAACGTGCCGAGCTTTCGCAGGCATACGACGAGGTTATAAAAGACCGCGCGCAGCGAGAAAATCAGAATGCTTCCGCAGGCGGGAACACATTTACGGGAACATCTTCCCCCGAATATATGCAAATCCGCCAGTTTATAAATGTGGGAAATCTTTCCGAAGCGGAAAGACTGCTTTCTGAAATTAAAAATCACGATGCCGAGTGGCATTATCTTACCGGTTGTATCGCCTTAAGACGCGGAAATTACAACGGTGCATATGCAAACTTTAAGACTGCTACAAACAAAGACCCTATGAATATGGAATATAAAAATGCCTTTATGAGCATGCAGCAGAATGCGGGCGGATACCGCAATATGAATACAGGTGATATGTCCCAGGCTGATTGCTGCAACTGTTGTTCAAATCTTATATGTGCAGACTGTCTGTGCGAATGCTGCGGAGGAGATTTAATCCCCTGCTGTTAAGCCAATGGGAGACGAACGCAATAGGGTTTTATAACGACAGATTTTCCGTAATCATACGTTGAAATGCTCGCAAATATGTTCAATATTTGCTCCGCTTTCGCCTTTGCTTACCAAAAACTCTGTTCGTTTAAAACGCTTCGCCCCTATTCGCCGGAAAATTTTATGGATTTCCGGTGCGGCAATATGCAGCAAGGCTGACGCCTTGCAAATATAACAATCCGGAAAGACGAAAATTTAACAAAAATAGGGCCTATGGGGTTCGACTCCCATTGGCTTAAGGAGTGATATAGCTTGAAACCTGAATTTAATAAAAAGTACACCACAATAGCGGTTTATTCGTTTTTAGTTATCGCGGCGGCACTTTGTTTCTGGGCAATTCTTAACCATATCGGAGTGGTGTGGGGATTTGTGCAGAAGATAGCAAAGGTGCTTATTCCGTTTGTTAACGGTTTTATAATTGCATATCTTATTAACCCGGTGGTTAAAACGGCTGAAAAGTGGTTTGCCCGGGTGGGTAAAAAGAAAGAATGCTCAAAGCTTCGCAGAATTTTGTCCATTGCGGCATCATATGTTATTGTGCTTGGTGCAATAACCCTTTTCTGCATACTTATTGTTCCGCAGATTGGCAAAAGTATAGCGCAGTTTGCTCTGCAGGTTCAGGAGTGGGCGCCTAAAGCCTATGCGATTATTCAGGAATTTATCAATAATACTGAGTATGAAACCATTCTGGCGGAAAATCTTGATAAACTTGTAAAAAATGTTGCAAATCTTGCCCTGACATACTCGGGAGACGGGGTTGCCGCAGTATTTTCCGGCGTGACTTCGGTTGCAAGAGGAGTTATAAATATTGTCCTCGGGTTTGTAATTTCTCTTTATATGCTTTACGACAAAGAGAAGTTTATCCGTCAGGCAAAAATGATGACAAAAGCATTTTTTAAAGCAGACCATTCGCAGAAAATTATTGATATTTCATCCGATGCTCACCAGATTTTCTCGGGCTTTATCGGTGCGAAAATTATAGACTCCATAATTGTAGGCATAATCTGCACCATAGGTATGTGGATTCTTCGCCTGCCATATGCGGAGCTTATCGGATTTATCATTGGGGTATCAAATCTGATACCATATTTCGGCTCATGGCTTGGCGGAATTGTTGCTACGCTTATGATAATGGTGGTAAGTCCTGTTCAGGCGCTGTGGTTTGTTATTCTTGTGCTGGTACTTCAGCAGGTGGACAATAGCATCATTTCGCCGAAAATTCTCGGTGATTCAACGGGAATTTCACCTTTCTGGACAATGTTTGCAATTATTGTCGGCGGTGGATTTTTCGGCATAGTAGGAATGCTTATCGGTGTGCCGGTTTTCGCGCTTATTTATTCACTTTTTGCGGCTTATATAAGAAGAAAAGCAAATTAACACTTGCAAACGGAAAAAATATGTGATAGAATTATAAAAGTTAAAGGCGATGATTGAGAAAAGTAATCTGCAGATGCGCCAAAAGAGAGGGATTTGCCACAGGCTGAAAGCAGTCCCGGGAGAGCAGGCAGGTGAAGTTCGCTCAGGAGCTGTGAACCTGAAATTGCAGTAGGGTTTGCCGGGGAAGACCGTTATATCTTTTAAAAGTGCCGGATTTATCCGGAATTTGGGTGGTACCGCGTGAAGATTTACCTTCCGTCCCAATGTGGGCGGAGGGTTTTTATTTTATATATAACCTTAAAAGGAGAGATAGAGTATGAAAGAAATGCTGGAAAAAATCAAAGTATCAGCTGAGGCTGAAATTGCCGGCATAAGCACAGAGCCTGACAAGGCAATGGCTGAACTTGAAAATTTAAGAATCAAATATCTTGGTAAAAAAGGTGAACTCACCGCAGTTTTACGTGGTATGGGCGCACTTTCTGCAGAAGAAAGACCGCTTGTGGGTAAAATTGCAAACGAAGTAAGAGCGTATATCGAAGAGAAGCTTGACAGCGCAAAAACTTCTCTTGAAAGTGCTCTTTCCGCACAGAAACACAAGGATGAAAAAATTGACGTTACAATGCCCGGCAACAAAAATGCCGCAGGCAGACTTCATCCGACAGCGCAGGTGCTTGAAGAAATCAAGGATATTTTCATCGGTCTTGGTTTTTCAATTGCCGAAGGTCCGGATATTGAGCTTGATTATTACAACTTTGAAGCGCTCAACATCCCCAAAGACCACCCCGCTCGTGACACTCAGGACACTTTCTATATAAACGAAAACACGGTTCTTCGTACACAGACATCACCTATGCAGGTGCGTGTAATGGAAAAACAGCAGCCGCCCATCAGGATTCTTGCTCCCGGTCGAGTTTACAGATCTGACGCGGTTGACGCAACTCACAGCCCTGTTTTCCATCAGATTGAGGGTCTTGTTGTTGATAAAGGCGTTACAATGGCTGACCTTAAAGGTACACTTGACCTTTTTGCAAAAAAACTTTACGGCGAAGAAACGGTTACACGTTTC
>JAZOQS010000137.1:0-3197 GCA_045656205.1 Clostridia bacterium
TGTATCCGTGGTTGCAGATTCTGTCAGGCAGGGTTTGTTTACAGACCTATCCGTGAACGCAAACCGGAAACTTTATTAAAACTTGCGGAAAAGCTTATAGAAAGCACGGGTTATGAGGAAATTTCTCTCACTTCCTTAAGTTCAAGCGACTATACCTGTCTGCCTGAGCTTACCGAAAAGCTTCTTGAGCTAACGGCGAAAAGCAAGATTAACCTTGCTCTTCCGTCACTCCGTATAGACAACTTCTCGGTTGAACTGATGAAGAAAATCCAGAGCGTGAGAAAAAGCAGTATAACATTTGCGCCCGAAGCGGGAACGCAGAGAATGCGTGATGTTATAAACAAAAATATTACAGAAGAAGAAATTATGAGCGGTGCAGGAATGGCATTTGAAGGCGGCTGGACCGGAATCAAGCTTTACTTTATGATAGGTCTGCCCACCGAAACCGATGAGGATGTTGCAGGAATTGCACATCTTGCCGAAAAGGTTTCAGACCTGTACGGTCAGAAAGCTGCACCCAAGGACAGAGGCAGGGGCAGAATTACAGTCAGTGTGTCTTCCTTTGTGCCAAAGCCCATGACTCCGTTCCAGTGGGAAAGCCAGAATGTTTTATCTGAACTTCGCAGGAAACAGGAAATTATTCGCGAAAATATAAAATCAAGAAGAATCACTTACAACTGGCACGAATCTTATGTCAGCGTGCTTGAAGGCGTTTTCTCCCGTGGGGACAGACGGCTTGGTAAGGTGCTTTTAAATGCCTATGAATCGGGCTGTAAATTTGACAGCTGGGACGAATTTTTCGATTTTGAAAAATGGACGGCTGCATTTGATAAAGCAGGAATTGATATGGCTTTTTATACCGAGCGCAAACGCGACTTTGAAGAGATTTTGCCATGGGATGTTATAGACTGTGGCATAAGTAAAGCATTTTTCAAAAGAGAATGTGAGAAAGCGTACAGCGGCAAGACCACTGCAAACTGCAGACAGTCCTGTGCGGGATGCGGTCTGATGGACCGTTGCGAGGTGAAAAATGGCTAAACATATACTTAAGTTTACAAAAAACGAAAATGTTAAATATGTTTCCCACCTTGATATGGTGCGCCTTTTCGGCCGTGCCATGAGAAGAGCGGGACTTGAGATAAGTTTTTCTCAGGGATTTAATCCGCACCCCATTATGAATTTTGCACATCCGCTCGGAGTTGGGATTTCAAGCAACTGTGAGCTTATCGAAATTGGCGTTGAGGGGGAAATAACCTCGGCAGAAATTCTTGAAAAACTTGCTCCGGCAATGCCGGACGGGTTCGGACTTGTAGCGGCAAAACCGTCAGAAATAAAATCTCCCTTTGCGGGACTTAAATTTGCGGAATATGAAATTGAGTTTTTCGGAGAATTCAGCGGCATTTCGGGACTGATGGAAATGGATGAAATCATAACCGAGAAAAAGACAAAAAGCGGAGTTAAGGAAACGGACATCCGTCCGATGATAAAATGGGCACAGGTGCTTGAAAGAGAAGAGGGCAGAGCCATTATCGGGGCGGTGCTCAGCTGTGGTGACCCCAATCTTAAACCGGAGCTTTTCGTGAAGGTTATTGAAGAAACGGGTTATGGCAAAGCGGAGCTTATTAAAATCCACAGAAAAGCATTGCTTAATGCCGATAAAAAGCCGCTTGTAAATTTTCAGGGGTGAAAATTATGGGATTTGATATAACGGGAATCAAAAGAATAGTAATTAAAGTGGGAACATCCACACTTGCTCATCCGACGGGCAGGCTCAACATAAGGCGCGTGGAAACACTTGTAAAAGTTCTTGCGGACATTAAAAACACCGGGAAAGAAATTATTCTTGTAACTTCCGGTGCGATTGGTGTGGGTGCGGGAGTTCTTGGGATGAAAGAGCGTCCGAGAGAAACTGTTGCAAAACAGGCGGCAGCGGCTGTCGGCCAGAGTGAGCTTATGAATGTCTATGGCGACGAGTTTGCCAAATACGGGCACACAGTTGCACAGATTCTGCTGACCAAAGATGTTGTCAACAACGAAAAAAGCAATATAAACGCACAGAACACCTTTATGAAACTTCTGGAACTGGGCGCACTCCCCATTGTAAATGAGAATGACACAATTTCCACTGAAGAAGCGGAGTTTGGTGATAATGACAATCTGTCCGCGGTGGTTGCACTTTTGTCAAAAGCAGAGCTTTTAATAATTCTTACCGATATTGACGGGGTATACAGTGCAAACCCGCGCGAGGTCAAAGATGCGAAGAAAATTGAGGTTTTAGACGATATAGACAGAGCAATGGAAAATGCCGGCGGAGCAGGGTCTTCACATGGTACAGGCGGAATGATTACAAAGCTTGAAGCGGCAAAAACTGCACGAACAGGCGGAATACATACCATTATCACAAGCGGTGAAAATCCGGAAGATCTTTATGATTTGCTGGAAGGCAAACAGATGGGAACACTTATCTAGAGGTGAAAACAATGACAAATCTCGAAAAGCAGGCGGCACTTGCAAAAGAGGCTGCCGCAAAGCTTTATATGACCTCGGGAGAGGAAAGAAACAAAGCCCTTATCGCAATGGCGGATGCTCTTGTAAATAATACAGATGAAATTCTTGCGGCAAATGAAACTGATATGAAAAATGCCGCCGGGAAAGGCGTAAAGCCCACAATGCTTGACAGGCTTAAGCTCACAAAAGAGCGGATAGCCGATATGGCGGCAGGGATAAGAGAAATTGTAAATTTAGAAGACCCGATAGGTAATACGGATAAAACGGTTAAACGCCCTAACGGACTTGAAATAGGCCAGAGAAGAGTGCCGCTCGGGGTTGTTGGAGTTATTTATGAGGCGCGCCCAAATGTTACAGCGGATGCAGCGGCACTTACGCTCAAAACTGCAAATACAGCTCTTTTAAGAGGTGGCAGTGAAGCGATAAACTCCAATATGAAAATAGCGGAAGTTTTGTCCAAAGCGGCAGTAAAGTCCGGGATGCCCGATGGTGCGATTCAGCTTGTGGCTGATACTGACAGAAAAAGCGCGCAGGAAATGATGCGCATGAATGGATATATAGATGTTTTAATTCCCAGAGGGGGAGCGGGGCTTATAAAAACGGTTGTGGAAAATGCAACAGTTCCCGTTATTGAAACAGGGGTTGGCAACTGCCATACTTTTGTTGACAAAACGGCTGATATAAAAATG
>JAZOQS010000138.1:0-10714 GCA_045656205.1 Clostridia bacterium
AATGACGGTCAGTCCCTGATGGTTGAAAAACACATTTATAACAGCCGCAAAAAGCATGAGCGGAAGCATAAGCACAACATTAAAGCGCAGTGCTTTTCTGCCATTTAACAAAACCGAATATATAAATCCCGAAACAAAAGATATCCCGAGGGTTATAGGATGCATATAAAACATTGAAAACCCTATCACACATACAAAATATACAAAGTTTACTATTGGATGATACCTTTTAAACTCATTCACTTAAGCTCACCTGCCTTTCTTATAGTAGCACAAATTAACATAAAAAGCAATTTACTTTTTAAGTTTACGGCGCATTCTGTTAAGATGCCGTTCAAAATTACCGCTTGAAATGAATTCCGCAAGAACATACTGGTCCAGCACCGGTACCGAGCAGGAGAGTCTGCCCATTTTTTCATCGTATACCGGCAGAAGCTTCTCGGGCAGAATCATATATCCCATTCTCATTGACGGAGAAAGGCTTTTGGAAAATGTGTTCATATATATTACCGAACCGCGTGTGTCCAGTGAGTAGAGAGATTCTATGGGTTGACCGGGTATGAAAAACTCGCTGTTGAAATCATCCTCAACTATGTATTTCCCCTGCTCTGCCCATTTCAGATATTCATATCTTTTATTTATTGATGTTGTAACATCGGTGGGATAACTGCGGAAAGGAGTTACGTGCAGAACATCTATATCAGCTTTATTCAGCGCACCGCTTTCAATTCCGTCCTTACCCATTTTAAGCTTTACTATTTCTGCATCCTCACCACGATATACAGCCTCAATCTGCTCGTATGATGGGTCCTCTATGCCATAAACCTTATTCCTGCCAAGAATTTTTACTACCGTTTCATAAAGCTGCTCCGCTCCCGAACCTATTATAATCTGCCGGGGTTGTGCAAGCATTCCCCGGTATCTTAAAAGATAGTCCGCAATGGCATTTCTAAGAACTGCACATCCCTCACCCGGCGACTTTACAAAAAGCTTGTCTCCTTTGTCGGATATAACTTTTCTGACGGTTTTAAACCACAGAGAATGTTCAAAATCACCTGCCGAAAAAGCATTTTCTTTTTCGGCAATGTGCTCGACCGTCTGCTGCAAAGCCCCTGTTTTTTCTGACGCAAAAACATCAAGCTCACACACAAAATATCCGCTTCTCTCCACAGGAACAACATACCCTTCGTCAGCAAGTATTTCATATGCTTTTTCCACCGTAATAACGCTGCATCCGTTTAAATCTGCCGCAGTTCTTTTGGAGGGTAATTTCTCCCCCGGTTTATACTCTCCCGAGATTATTTTATTTTTTATAACTCTGTATAAGGACCAATATTTCTTGTTTTTCATCTGGTTATATAAAAAACTCCTTTTTTGACCATTTAATTATTATCAGTTTTATATTATAATACAGAAAAATCAACTTGTAAAGAGGTAAAAATTTATGGATTACAAAAAAATACTTACCATTCAGGATATATCATGTGTAGGTCAGTGTTCTCTGACGGTGGCTCTCCCCATTTTGTCAGCCTGCGGACATGAAACCTGTATTCTTCCGTCGGCGGTTTTATCCACTCACACAGCAGGTTTTTCGGGTTATACTTTCCGCGACCTTACTGATGATATGCCGGAAATTGCAGCTCACTGGCAGAAAGAAAACATAAAATTTGACGCAATTTACACAGGATATCTCGGCAGTGCAAAGCAAATTGACTATGTTGCTGACATTTTCTCCTCCTGCGGGGCAGACGGTTGCAAAAAAATTGTTGACCCGGCAATGGCGGACGGTGGCAAACTTTATCCCGGCTTTGATCTTGAGTTTGTGGAATGTATGAAAGGGCTGTGTGCAAAGGCTGATTATGTTGTCCCCAACATTACCGAAGCCTACTTTTTAACAGGCGTCGAATATAAAACCGAGTATGACAGAGCTTATGTTGATATGCTGATTGAGAAACTCGTGGGCATTGGTTGTAAAAATATAATCCTGACAGGTATTTCATACCGCGAAGGAAAAACCGGCATTGTAGTTTTTGAAAATGGCAACTACTCATATTACGAGCACGACCTGCTTCCCAACAGTTGTCACGGTACGGGCGATATTTACGCTTCTGCTTTCGTCGGCGCATTGGTTAAAGGTAAATCCGCTTATGAGGCGGCAAAAATCGCTGGAGATTATGCAGTTGAATGTATCAAAGCAACTGCCGGCGATGATTCACACTGGTATGGAGCAAAATTTGAACCGGTTCTCGGTAAATTAATTAAAGCACTCGATTAATTCGAGTGCTTTTTTGGTGGCTTTCCATATTTTTGTGTATAGGCTCTGTAAAAGGATGAGTAATTATTGAATCCCGCCATTGTTGCGGCTTCACCAACAGGTTTTCCCATTGTTATCATATCTTCTGCAAATGCCATCCGCTTGTTTGTTATATACTGATGAAGCGTAATTCCCGTTGCCTTGGGGAAAATATGACAAAGGTGATATTTGGAAATACAAAACTTTTCTTCCAACTCATTTAACGTTATGTTCTGGGTGAAATTTTCATTGAGATATCTTATTATGTCTTTAAGCGGACCATCCGTTTTGTCCGCCTCCGAGTAAGAGTTTATGTTCTTTAAAATATGAAGTATTTCAATAATTATCGCTCTGATAACAGGAGAATGCACATTCTTTCATATCTTGTGGGGCTGTTGTGATATGCACGGTGCATCTGATTTTTTCGTATAACAACCACTTCTCCCGGTTCAAGCGTGTATGTATTTTCTCCAATTATATACTCTTTGTATCTCCTTCTAAAAAAGCAGAATTTCATAATTCTGATGAATGTGTAGCTGAATATTTTCATTGGAGGGCTTTTCCCATAACCCCCTCGGAAAACAGAAACTCATAATTCATACCTTTCACTGCCCATCTTGATTTCGGAGGATTCACCGGTATATTCTTTGCTACAAATGCTTACGCGACAAATTCTTCCGTTCAGCTTGAAGTGGTTTTTGAAAATCACCCGTATTAATTTATTATCATCATACAAACTGTAAGTATTATCACAAACCCGAAGTTAAACACCGAAAACCAACCGATATACTGAAGACTTTTGCCCGGATTGTGTTTGACATATTCACGGAAAGTTATAAGACTCGCGAGTGACGCGATAAGCGTCCCCGCTCCGCCGATGTTTACGCCTAAAAGCAAATCACGGTAATTCTCGGTAAACTGCGACAGAAGTATTGCCGACGGCACGTTGCTTATAACCTGGCAGGACAGTATTGAGAAAAGAAGAGTGCTTTTGTCAAGCAGATATGAGAAAAAGTCTCTCACCGCCCCTATTCTTGCCATATTTCCTGAGAATATGAAGAAGAATACAAAAGTAAAAAGCAGTGGATAATCCACCATTTTAAGTGCTTTTCTGTCCATAACAATAAGTACAATCGGAATTACAACAAGCCCGATAACATAATGCACGCCCCTGAATACAATTGCTATTGAAAGTGTAAAAAGCACAAGATATATGAGCGTCCGCCACGGATTTAAAACTATTTTTTCGTCCGAAATTTCAAGCGGTTCGGCTTTTACAAAAAGGCAACAGATTGTTATTATAACAATGGAAATTACAAATGGCGGAGCCATTATGCTCATAAACTCCCCAGTCGGGATATTGAATTTTGTATAAAGATAGAGGTTTTGCGGATTGCCGAAAGGTGTCAGCATTCCGCCGAGGTTTGCCGCAATATTCTGCATTATGCAGGTAAATCCAAGATATTTTTCCTTACCCGTGGTTTTAAGCACCAGATATCCGAGCGGCAGAAATGTCAGAAGTGCCATATCGTTGGCAATCAACATGGATCCAACAAAGGTTATGTAAACCAGCGCAAGTATTGCCATTCTCGCATTTTTAAAGCACTTTACTATTTTTCGTGCCAGCATATAAAAGAAATTTATGTTTTTAAGTGCGCACACAACCGCAAGGACGCAAAACAGGCAGGTAAGCGTTTTAAAGTCAAAATACCCTGCATATTCTTTGTCGGGCGGGACTATAAATGTCGTTAAAAATGCGGCAAAAAAAGCCACTATCATCACAACATTCTTTTTGATAAAATTTTTCACTTTCATTGTATTCTTACAGAAAGCTCCCATAAAGGGAGCTTTTTTTATCCTTCTTTTTTATAGTTAAGCATAATTATACCGGTTGAAACGAGAAGAAGTGTAATTATAAGGTTAACCGGCGAAACCGATGCTTCCTCCGACAGCATAAAGCTTGACAGAATTACGCCGAAAACAGGTGTCATAAAAGAATAAATTGTGACCTTTGAAACGGGGTTGAACTTGAGAAGCACTCCCCACAGTGAGTATGCAATTGCGGACAAAAATGCAAGATAGATAATCACGCCCATTGCCGCCGCGCTTTCAAAAACAACCTTGCCGCCAAAGGCTGCACCCACGATAATCATAACTATTCCGCCAAGTATAAACTGGTATCCGCTGATTACAACGGGGTCTTCATATTTTGAATATTTTTTCGCCAGAACTGACGATACTGCAAGGGCTATTGCCGAAAATATAACAAAACAGTCGCCCGTGAAGTTCATATTAAAGTCAAGCCCTTCAAGGTTAACAAGAACAATCCCCGCAAAACCTATAAGGCATGCAAAAATCTTTTTGAATGTTACCTTTTCAAGCCCGAACAGATATCCTGCAACAAGCACCGAGAAAAATGCACTCGAACCGCTGGCGATTGTGCCTTTAACTCCTGTTGTATTTGCAAGTCCTACATAGAAAAATATGTACTGAATAACTGTCTGGAACGCCGCTACATTCGCAATCTTTAAAAGGTTTTCCTTTTTGGGAAACAAAAACTTTCTTCTTGCAATGGAATAAATTATAACCGTAATTATTCCGGCAAGAGTAAATCTGATTCCTGCAAAAAGCATGGTTGATGCAGTTGTTTTTTCAGGCAGAATAAGCTGATATCCTACTTTAATAAATGGTGTAGCACTGCCCCACAGAGCACAGCACAAAAGTGCAAAAACAGCTACAACCGCACGGTTTGTAAAAAATTTATTTTTCATATTTCCTCCAGAAATGCATATATAATAAAAAACCTTATTAACTTTATCACAAAGGTATTTTTTTGTCAAGACTTGCAAGTTTATGAAAGTTATGGTATACTACTTACATTGAGGTGAAAATTGTGGTTTATAACAACATTTTAGAAGCCATAGGAAACACTCCTATGATTCGTCTTATACATATTCCCGATGAAAATTGCGCTGATATACTGGTGAAATTTGAAGGCTTAAACGTGGGCGGTTCAATCAAAACCCGAACAGCTTATAATATGATTTTAGCGGCTGAAAAACAGGGTAAGCTAAGCAAAGACAGTATTATTGTTGAGCCTACAAGCGGCAACCAGGGTATTGGTCTTGCACTTGTCGGTGCAGTCAGAGGGTATAAAACAAAAATAATCATGCCCGACTCGGTAAGCGAAGAAAGAAGAAAGCTTGTCCGCCATTACGGTGCGGAAGTAATTCTTGTTCACGACGCCGGCAACATTGGTCTTTGCATTGAAGAATGTTTAAACCTTGCTCTTAAAATGCAGGCAGAAGATAAAAACGTCTTTGTTCCCCAGCAGTTTGAAAATCCTGCAAATCCGGAAATTCAGCGTCAGCAGACTGCTGCCGAGATTTTATCTCAGGTTGACGGGCCAATTCACGGCTTCTGTTCAGGAATAGGTACCGGCGGCACAATAACCGGTATCGGTGAAGTGCTTAAAAGTGCCAATCCCGATATGACAATCTGGGCTGTTGAACCAGAGGACGCGGCAATCCTTTCGGGCGGCTCCATTGGAACTCATCTGCAAATGGGTATCGGTGACGGGATTATCCCCGAAATTTTAAATCAGGATATAATTGACGATATCTGCATTATAAAAGATTCTGAAGCAATTCAGACTTCCAAAGATCTTGCATCAAAAGAAGGTATAATGTGCGGAATTTCCAGCGGAACAAATGTTGCCGCAGCCTTAAAACTTGCAAAAAAACTGGGCAAAGGAAAAACTGTTGTGACGGTTCTTCCCGATACTGCCGAAAGATATTTCTCAACACCACTTTTTGAAGACTAAAAAAGCTCCCCATCGGGGAGCTTTTATTATTTAATATAGAAAGGTGTGGACAGGCAAATCCAGTGTTCGTTAAGACCCTCAACCTCAACACGGATAAACTTTTCGGGACTGCAGTCTTTAAGCGACAATTCAAGGTCAATTTCCGGAGAGTTTTCTTCAAGGTCATAAATGAGTTTGTCATCCGCATAAACGCGAACCTTTTTAATCTCATGTCTCATAACCTTTGCAGAAATTGACAGAGTTGAAATTTTAACCTCTTCTCCCGAAATTTCATCTCCCGGAAGAATGTCGCCAATGTAAATATCTGCCTCGTCAAAACCTACCGACGCTATTGTATGTCCGGCTTTGATAGCCTTGACAACGCTGTCACGACAGGGTTTTTCACCCTTTAAATAGATAAAGTTTGTTGCCGGATTATCAAACATACGACGAGGACCATATAGGTCAACGGAGCTTGTTATGGCAATTCTGCCACCGTCAAGCCAGAATTTTTCTATATCTGTTCCGCCCAGCGGACGGGAGGGCTCTTTGTCAACCGCGTCATATCCCTTGTCTGCCCAATGGGGCACGTCCGGATGTGTTGCGATAGCCGCACCGCCGTTTGCGTGGACATGGTCAACCGCTTTTCTTGTTGCAGCATCAATTTCATCATCGGTAAACAGGCTGCACGTAAACTCGGTGGTATATGCATCCGAATTCATGCCTACGGCAAGCGTATGATATGTGTTGATACTGATGTGAGCATATGTATCTTTCCAGTTGAACGGATGATATTCCTGACCCCCAAGCATCAGCACCTTATCGTCAGAGTATTTCTGTTCATCAAAATGTCCGTCAAACGGAGCATTGTCTTTTACGGCTATTGAACATATGTCAAAATTCATATATCTCATAATCGCATTGATCGTTCCGGGGTGTGAGTCTGCACCGTACCAGTCAAGCGAATGCATATGAGCCGACATTTTGTAGTTTCTCTTAATGGGAAGTTCCTTTTTCACCTCAGGCATATCTTCAGATTCACCATTTTTAAAACGCGTGAAATATGCAACAAGATTTTTTACATATTTTTTCCAGAAGTTAAGACATCTTCCGGACTCTTCTGTCAGAATTTCGGGGAAAAGAATCTGATTTAAGAAATACATACCCTTGCCATACTGTCCTTTAAGGATGAGGGACCCGTCTTTTATTACGCAGTCCTTAAAAGAACCTATAACTTCCCATGCCGGATCTGCCATAAAGCAGGACTGTGCGGCACTGCGCACAAAATCGGACGCTTTATCTTCATCAAAATGTGATGTACCGAATGTATTTACTTCTATCTTCCAGTCCAGCATTTCGTCCGGAGTGATTTCTTCAGGTTCGGAGAAAAGTTTTTTGCCCGGTTTTTCGATCCAAGGCATCAGATATGTCATATAAGGGGTGGGGTCGTTGGTATATGTCGGGTCAGCCGCACAGTTAAATCCGTCAATTGTTCTTACATAACGGTAAATAAGTGCTGTGTGTCCCAACTCTCTCGGGAAAAAGTAGGGCGCCCAACGTTGGTAGGACTGATGCATAAACATCATTATGCCTCCGCGCGCAACCCAATCCTGGATATATGGTTCATCGTTTTCAATATCGTCATTGAATCCGTTCTGTTCAATAATCGCCACATCAAAGGTTTCAAGATATCCCTTGCTTGTGAGATCGATTTTCTCAAGCTCTATTCCCTGTTCTCTTAAAAAATCCACAAATTTATATGGTGGCTGACTCCAATGTTCAAAATAACCTATTCGTAACTTCTTCATTATATAGTCTCCCTTAAAATTGCTTTATAAGTTAATTATTTAAGATAAAAAGGTGTGGACAGGCAAATCCATCTGCCATTAAAGCCTTCAACCTCAACTCGGATAAATTTATCCAGTTTAAGTCCTTTAAGAGGCACCTTAATGTCAATTTCCGCATTTTTGCCATCTTTCTTTTTATAGATAAGATTAGCACCGGAATAAACGCGGACTTCTTTTATTTCGTGTCTCATAACTTTTGCAGAAATTGAAAGCACACCGTTTTCAGCTTCCGCATAAGAAATTTCATCGCCGGGGATATAGTCACCAATGCAGATATCAACTTCGTCAAATCCGCAGGCCGCTATTACGTGACCGTTTCTGATTGCCTTAACAACACTGTCACGGCAGGGTTTTTCCCCTTTAAGATAAATAAAGTTCGTTGCCGGATTATCAAGGAAACGGCGGAAACCGAAAAGGTCTACCGAGGAAGAAATTGCAAGTTTTCTGCCCGAAAGCCAATATTTTTCAATATCCTCACCCGCAAGAGTTCTTAAGGGCTCTTTATCCACCGAGTCAATATCATAGTCTTTCCAGTAATCAACATTAGGATGAGCCGCACAAACCGCACCGCCATGTGCGTGAATGTAGTCTGCAGCTTCTTTTAAGTGAGCGTCAATTTCCTCATCCGAGAACAGACTGCGTGTGAATTTGGTTGTGTATGCCTCAGGGTCAATACCTATCGCGAGGAAATGATATGTGTTGTGACTGAGATGCTCATACCTGTCATTCCAGTTAAAGGGATGATATTCCTGCCCGTGAAGGAATAAAACTTTGTCGTCTGAATATTTGCTTACATCAAGATTGCCGTCATAAGGTGCAGCATCTTTAACAGCAATAGAACATATGTCATATCCCATATAACGCATCATAGCATTGATTGTGCCCAGATCAGCATCATTAGCATACCAGTCAAGCGAGTGCATATGTGTGGATACTTTATAGTTTTTCTTTCTGGGAAGTTCTTTTTTTACCTCAGGCATATATTCAGATTCGCCATTTTTAAAGCGAGTGAAATATGCAACAAGGTTTTTCGCATATTTTTCCCAGAAGTTAAGGCATCTTTCGGCTTTATCATCAAGAACCTCAGGGAATAAAATCTGGTTTAAGAAATACATACCTTTTCCGTAATTACCGCGGAGAATAAGACCGCCGTCTTTAACCGCACAGTCCATAAATGAACCTAAAACCTCCCAGTTTTCATTGGGGAGATAGCAGGACTGTGCTGTTGCACGGACATATTCAACCTCTTTCTTTTCTTCGAGTCCTAATCCGTCAAGAAGATTCTGGTGCGGACGGAGAACGCCGAATGTGTTCGCCTGAATTTTCCAGTCAATCATTTCGTCAGGAGTAATTGTCTCGGGCTGGGCGAAAAGTTTTTTGCCCGGTTTTTCAATCCAGGGCATCATATATGTCATATAAGGAGTTTCGTCATATGTAAAGGATTTATCTGCCACACAAGGCATAATTGTCGGAATATATCTGTGTATAAGCTGAACGTGTCCCAGTTCTTCCGGCAGGAAATAAGGAGCCCAGCGCATATAATCCTGATGCATGAACATAAATATACCGCCGCGTTTAACCCAGTCCCTGATATATTCTTCATCGTTTTCTATATAGTCATTGAATCCGTGTTGCTCAACAATTGCAACATCCAAATCTTCCAGATAATTTTTCTGTGAAAAATCAATTTTTTCCACCTCAATTCCCTGTTCTTTCAGGAAATCTACAAATTTATAAGGCGGCTGAAACCAGTGCTCAAAATAACCAATTTTCAAAGTCTGTGCCATAATAATTCTCCTCACGAAAATGTTTTATAAGTTGATTATATCAATACAATTTGAAAAGTCAAGTGGTTTAGGTAAAAGTTTACTTTTTTACACAAATACATTATTTTTTTATACAAAACACGCCGAAGCTTCCGCTCGGCGTTTTTATCTTATTGTACCCATTAGGCAGGGAAAGTGTTGTCAAATTCACCTTTATTATAAAACTCTTTCTGAAATCATCTTGCAAATTTCAGATACGTTTGCTTGGCTTACAAATTCAAATTTGACTTTTCCTAACCCTGAAAACCAAATTTCCAATTCACTATCAAGGTCAAACACACCTGCAGTTTCAACAGAAAAAGCTT
Source organism: Clostridia bacterium (assembly GCA_045656205.1). Taxonomy (GTDB): domain Bacteria; phylum Bacillota; class Clostridia; order RUG12999; family RUG12999; genus RGIG7450. Next base: position 10,074 of record JAZOQS010000138.1, read on the forward strand.
GTATTTTGCTATATGGAAGCGACGAGAAATCTTTTTTTGTTCCTGTCAACCCCTGCACATTAACAGCAATAATTCTTTTGTTTGTAAAAACAACCCCATCTCTTATACCTTTAAAAGTAGCAATAATTTCTTCCCCATTTACAAACATTGGAGTGAGCACACTTGAATATGTACTAAAATCTACAGGTTTTAACTTGAAAAAACTTCCATTTTTAAAATCAATCATTTTAATTCTCCTTTGCATTTTATTTAATGAGATGCTTTCGCTATACACAAATTATACCACTATTTTACAGAAAAATCAATAATATTCCAAAAACTCATATCCCCTGGCAGCGCATATAGAAAAACGCCGAAGCTTCCGCTTGGCGTTTTTATCTTATTGTACCCCGCTTGCGGTGCCCGATTTCTATCTTCGGTGTCAAGCCACCTCGATATCTATCGACCGCTACGCAATAAACAATTTTGCTGCTTCTGCCACAGGCAGCGCAAAATTGTTTATTCCCACTCGATAGTGCCTACCGGCTTCGGTGTGAGGTCAAGTAGCACGCGGTTGATGCCTTCAACCTCGGCTGTGATGCGGTTTGTGATTTTATGAAGAACAGCGTAGGGGATTTCTTCGATTGTAGCTGTCATAGCGT
>JAZOQS010000139.1:0-2026 GCA_045656205.1 Clostridia bacterium
AAAATGCAAGCAATATTACACACATTGTTATAGAGCTTGCCGTGGTGCTGTGTTCGCCGCCACCAGCCAGACAAGCCAATCCGAAACCAAAAGCAGCAATATCAAAAAACATCAACAGAAAACAAGCAATAATTTTGATTATTATGGAAAATATGTTCATTTTTCTGCTCCGGCAACAGAGTATATTATATCATCTTTTCCGCTCTTATCGGACACCCCTTCGTCATTTTTCAAATTACGCCCGACACTCCAGATTTTGATCGTTCCTTTTTTTCTATCTATGACATAATGGCATTTTTGCTTGGAGAACCAGTCGACCGGCAAATCAATTTTTTCCGGGAATTTTTCGTTTTGCAGTTGACTGTATTTTAACTCAAGAATGGTCTTTATGATCCGATAAGCCATCTCCAACTCGTGAAAACGCTTGCCTGCACTTGGCAGTGACGGCAAAAGCATCCGGGCAAGTATGGTATGAGCTGCAAATTGATCATGCAAATCATTTACTTCGGTAAAGTCATTGACTTTATAAACTTTTATCAGAGTTTCCCGGTTGCGGGTCATTGTATACCAAACTGCCGGAGCAAGCCAACGGTATGGATACATTGCCGGAATGAAATTGTCAGGCTCATCCTCTGACAACTTTACATTTTGACCGTGAGCAATCATTTGCGTAACATCGGTTGTAAAAGTCCCTTCTCCATGAATATATTGCCGATGAAATTCCGGAAAATCAGCGAGTCGATTTTCTATATCAGCTTTGAATTTAAAAAGTTCTTCTGCGGTTAAAAATCCGGAGTTAAGCAACTGTTCCACTCCTGCAAGACGAATTTTTTCTATTGCAATCAAAACCAATCCGGAAATCAGAATTTTGTCGCGGGACAAGTGTTGATAAACATAATTCATTCTTTCAATGGATATCATCGCCTGTTTTTTGTTCTTATGAAGAATTGCAAGGCGGATTTGAATCAGCTCCAGACGGCAAAAATCCCGGAGCAACACAAATTCGGGCATTCTGAGAAATGAAAGTTTGCCCGTTGAATAATCTCGTTTCAAAACCGGCAGTTCTTGAGAAAACATTTGCTGCCATTGGGCAAAACTTTTTGATTTTCCAAGAATATTTTCTATGGTCCGTAATTCTGCCGCAGAAAAATCCTCCGCCCCGGAGGAGAATTTAAAAGAAATATCTTCAGGTAATTCATTCTTTACAGTATCACGGAGAACTGAAACCTTTTTCCAGAAATTCTCATCAGCTTGGTGTCCACGATAGTAATCGTTTTTTAAGGCTTCTGCAGTCAAAGGTTTGCCGAAAAAACGTCCTACTTCTTCTGCTGTTTTTTCTGTTTTACAACTGCTGTTGACCGCCAGTATCACAGATACCAGATACGTTAACCCAAATAAAATCAAAACACATATAGTACCGCGTCCATAAACATTATACCAACGACAGGAGGCGAGATTTGCAGCAATTTTACTGACTGTTAGAAACACTCCCCATGCGGCACAGCAACCGGCATAAAGCCATAAAGGTGATGGAGGGGGGCTGAAAAACATCGAAGTATCCCCGTAATGCGAAAATATAGTACACCACGAGTGTATCAATAGAAACAAAAGAATCGTTCCAATTCCACATAACGCCATACATACAAACAAAACAGGAAACCATTTCCATTGTTTCAGAAGCTGTTTTCTGTAAAATATGATCACATGAATAAGTTGTATCAGAAAATAAAATAGAAACAACAATGGTAAAGCAAACAATAAAGATTGCCATGGAATTTTATCCGCAAGACTTGTTCCTTCAAATCCGCAAGCGATTAATCCCATAAACACAGGAGACAATCCGCCGGACAAGATCAATATACTCCACAAGCTCCAACTGCCAAATAACAACAACGCAAGCGCAAACACAATACCCCGTTCAGGGGCGTTCCAATACAGAAACTTTTTCATATTCCGATCCTCCATACCAAGTCAACCATCTCACAGGTAATATACCATATCCCGCAGGCGTTTACAACTGCGGATT
>JAZOQS010000140.1:0-12121 GCA_045656205.1 Clostridia bacterium
TCAACCTGATTATTTTCTTCAAACTGAGTAAGATTTTCAACTCCCCAGAGTTCTATTTTGTTACCCAGACCGAGGAGCCTTATGGATGAGGTTATTCCTGCATATTCGCGAAGTTGCTGGGATATAAGGCATCTGCCCTGCTTGTCAATTTCAACTGTTTCGGCTTCGGCAAGAAAATGCCTCTGCAGAATTCGGATTTCAGATTTGCTGTTTGGAAGAGCAAGCAGGCGGGATTCAAAATCTGCCCATTCATTCAATGTAAAGATGTAAAGACAGTGGTTGTCCATACCTTTTGTTACCATACAACGGCCTTCAAGCTCATCTCTGTACTTGGAGGGCATAATAAATCTGCCCTTATCGTCCACACTGTGGGAATAATTGCCTCTGAACATATATGCTCCCCCTTTCGTGAAATGTTACCACTTTGTTACCATTTTGTATCCACTTGGACACCACTCTACCATCCATTATACACCATTATCATAAAAAATCAATAGTTTTGAAAAATTTTTTCAAAAAAATTTAACATAAATTTATTCAAATTGTTATGCAAATTTAACATAAATATCATTTTTTTTACCAATATAAGTAATGAGGTGAAAATATGATAATCAGTTGTATCAGAACCGTTTTTCTGTACTTTATTCTGATAATCACTGTCAGAATAATGGGGAAAAAGCAGGTGGGAGAACTTGAACCGGCGGAACTTGTGGTGGTTTTTCTTTTGTCGGAACTGGCATCAATTCCCATGCAGGATATGAATTTGCCGCTTATGAGCAGTATTGTGCCGACAGCAACACTTATATCACTCGAAATACTTATATCAATATTAACTTTAAAATCACGGTTTTTGAGAAAGCTCTTTCAGGGTAAGCCCTCGATTTTAATTAACAAAGGCGTGCTTGATGAAAAAGAAATGAGAAAGCAATGTTACAACCTTGATGAGATTTTAGAGCAGATACGCCAGGAGGGATATTCCGATGTGCGCGATGTAGAATATGCAATTCTTGAAAACAGCGGAAAAATAAGTGTTATTCCCTCTGCAAGAGGAAAGGCACTCAGCGCACAGGATCTGGGAATGAAAGGCAGTCCCGGAGTTTTGCCTTATCTTGTGATTGCAGATGGGAAAATTGCAAAAACAGGGCTTGAGATTACAAAAACAAGCGAAAAGGAACTTATGAAAAAGCTCAGGGAAAAAGGGATTAAAAAGGTGGAAGAAGTGTTTTTTGCGATAATTGACAGTCAGGGAGAATTATATTTTCAGAAAAAGGGGAAGAAGGTATGAACAAAATCTGGATACCGGCAGTGCTGTTTGCAATGATAATTGCAGGAGGATTTTTATATAACGGATATGTTTCGGAGAAAACGGATGAAATGCTTGAGCTTTCGGAAAAAGCATATGATATTGCTTTGTCGGACACAGATGAGTGCATAGGATACCTTGATGAAATTGACAGAAATCTGGAGAATATAAGTGCACTTTTGTGTGCTTTTCTTGACAGGGACATTATTAACGAAGCAGAGGATGCGATAGTTTCCGCAAGAGGACTTGCAGATGCGGGTAGCAGAGACGTGCAAAGCGGGATTGCTGAAATGAAAGAAAAAATCAGTCATATTAAAAACAGTGCTCAAATAAAATTGAAATATATACTGTAAGAGGATGTGAGAAAATGAGAACAGAGAAAAGTGAAAGAGAACTTCTGAAATTTCAGATTGACGAGTGTCTTAAGTTTATGGATGCGCTTGAAAGAGGATTTAATGAGGCGGTGGAGGACGGGCTTATAGATTATTATATATATGAAAAGAAAGCGGCAGAGGAGAAATACCGATATCTTTCGGGAATTTATGCCGGAATGACATTAAGATAATTGCAGGAGGAAAAATGAATGTGGCATACCATTTCGGAAAATGATGTAATGAAAAAACTTGGCACAACCTTGGACGGGCTGAGCGCGGATGAAGCGGAAAAAAGACTTCAAACCTACGGAGCAAACAGGTTTGAGGAAAAGAAAAAGAAAAATTTGTTTGCGGAATTTTTAAAACAAATGTCGGACAGTATGGTGATTATTCTCCTTGCGGCGGCGGCCCTTTCGGTTTTTATCGGTTTTTTGAGCGGTGAGGGGGATTATCTTGATGCGGTGATAATTCTTGCGATAGTTATATTTAATGCGGTGACGGGTGTGGTTCAGGAGTATAAGGCGGAGCAGGCGCTTGAGGCTCTTAAAAAAATGAATTCGCCTACTGCAAAGGTTATAAGAAACGGAAAAGAACAAACAGTTGCCACCGAAAAGCTTGTACCGGGAGATGTAGTAGTTTTGAGTGCGGGAAATTTTGTTCCGGCAGATGCCAGGCTGATTGAGTCAGTCAGGCTTGCGGCAGACGAATCGGCATTGACGGGAGAAACATATGAAGTGGACAAGAAATGCTGTGTGTGCGGAAATGGACCGGCAAGTGAAGCTGTGAATATGGTGTGGGCTCATACGGTTGTAACAGGTGGACGGGGAAAGGCTGTTGTGACAGATACCGGAATGAACAGCAGGACGGGCAGGGTTGCAGGAATGATTATGAGCGGAAAAACTCCCGAAACACCTCTGCAACTACGACTTAAAAAGACGGGAAAGGTTCTTGGAATGACAGCGGTTTTCATTTGCGGACTTATTTTTCTTATGGGACTATTAAGACGGCAGCCGCCTATGGAAATGTTTATGACGTCGGTTTCACTGGCGGTGGCGGCAATCCCGGAGGGGCTTCCTGCGATTGTTACCGTGATGCTTGCGATTGGCGTTCAGAAAATGGCAAGAAAAAATGCGGTTGTCCGCAAATTACCTGCTGTTGAAAGCCTGGGAAGTGCGACGGTGATATGCACAGACAAAACAGGGACTCTTACAAAAAATCAAATGACGGTGACAGATACCTACGGTGATAGAGAAAAGCTGTCTGAACTGTTTTGTATGTGTAATGATGGTCGCGGCTCAACCGAAAAGGCACTTATAAAGGCGGCTGAGGAGAACGGACTATTAAAGGAAACGGTTGATAAACTAACGCCCCGGGTGGATGAAATTCCCTTCAGCTCATCACGAAAGCTGATGACAACGGTACATAAAAGCAAAAACGGATTTAAGGTTGTAACTAAAGGGGCGCCGGAGGTTCTACTTCCCCTTTGCTCGGTCGGTGAAGAAAGAAAAAGAGAGATTCTGAGTAAAAATAAAGAGTTTGCCGGGGCAGGAAAGAGAGTAATTGCGGTAGCATATAAAGAGATATCGGTCTTAGGAGGAGAGTATGAAAAGAACCTCATTTTTGCGGGACTTGCTGCAATGACAGATCCTCCAAGGGAGGGTGTGAACAGTGCGGTGGAGAGTTGTAAACAGGCGGGGATAAAGGTGATTATGATAACCGGCGATCAGCAGGATACGGCGGTTGCAATAGCAAGGCAAACGGGGATTAGCACAAGTGAAAAAGCTGTATGTGGACGGGAAATTGATTTGATGAATGATGATGAGCTTGCAAAAACAGTGTCACAATGCAATGTTTTTGCAAGAGTAACGCCCGAACACAAAATGCGGATTGTGTGTGCTCTGCAGAGGAGGGGGGAAGTTGTTGCGATGACCGGTGACGGGGTGAATGATGCACCCGCACTTAAATTTGCGGATATTGGTTGTGCAATGGGGAAAACGGGGACTGATGTTGCAAAAGGTGCGGCTGACATAATACTTGCCGACGACAATTTCACAACCATAGTGGATGCGGTGCGTCAGGGACGGGGTATTTATGCCAATATCAAAAAAGCGGTAAGATTTCTTCTGTCATGCAATATCGGTGAAATTTTTACCATATTTACTGCAATATTTTTTGGCAGGGAAAGTCCGCTTACTGCAATTCAGCTTTTATGGATGAATCTTGTTACCGATTCGCTGCCTGCGATAGCGCTGGGGCTTCAGCCACCCGACAGAGATATAATGACTAAAAAACCGGTCAGAAAAAACGGGAGCATTTTTGCGGACGGTCTGGGCACAACAATATTTATTGAGGGTATAATGATCGGACTTATTGCAACGCTTGCGTATGTTATGGGTAATAACGTGTTCGGGAGTCAAACTCTCGGAAAAACAATGACATTCTGCACGCTCAGTATATCCCAGCTTTTTCATGCGTTTGCAGTGGAAAGTGAACATTCTCTTTTCTCATCAAAAATCAGAAGAAATAAATTTATGTGGATTGCATTTATTATATGTATGTTTATGCAGATGTCGGTGGTAATTTTTGCTCCGGCAAGAGAAATTTTCAAAACATGCACAATGACAGTTGCTCAGTGGGGAGTTGTAATAGGTCTTTCGGCACTACCCTTTATAATTTCCGAAATTGAAAAACTGACGAAAAAGTCTTGATATTGTCCGAAAGCTATGCTATACTACTATAGTAGATTGTGCATAGGAGGATTTGGATATATATGGCAAATAAGAATGCAAAAAAATATATTTACTGCATAATAGCTGTTTTGGTTGCCTGTGCAGCTATTGCGGCGATATGCTTCACATCATGTGAGAAAAAAGAAATTGTAGGATACGACCCACCCACTCCGCAGGAATGGCTTGATGAACTTGAGGCGGAAAAGAACCGTACTGACGAAGATTTTATGAGAACATATTATCTTGACGGTATATGGCGTGACCAGGGAAGCGGACAGCTTTACCATGTTTATTCGGGACATATTTTTGAAATCAATTCGGTTGATTATGAATTTGGCGACTATTATCTTAAAGGAACAATGGTTGCTATACAGAATATGGAAAAAACCAGAGCTGAAGCACTTCGCTCAGGTGAAGGTGGAGCTCGTGAAGCGGGAGATGAGTATCAACTGCATCTGAATATGGAAGGATTTGACGGCGGCGAAGCTGTGGTCAAAATAGTTGACGCAGATACCGTTAAAACTGTGCTGAGTTCGGGGAAGGAAATTGTTTATAACTTTGTTGAGGCACGTGACGGTTGGCCGGAAGGATACAGATAATATTTTAAGAGCCGGAAATTTTCCGGCTCTTGGTTTTTACTCGTAATCTTCAAAATAGTCTGCATCAAAGCCGGACGGCTGAAAATGATAAAGGTCTGTGTATGAATCATATTCGAATTCATCGTGAGGCGGTTTGTACATAAGCCCTGTGCAATCAGTGTAACATCCGGCGTTTACTGTATATAAATTGTCGTAATCCTCGGGCGTTTCAAAAGGTTTTTTAATGAGGTTTTTGCCCGAACTGAAATTGGTTTTTTTCATAAAAAAGCACCTCCGATTATATTTTTTGAAGTCTGCAAAAAAATATGTATGTAAAAATATTAAAAAATTTCAAAAAAACACTTGCATATTAAAAAAATGTGTGTTATAATGTTATTCTGTATTACGGTGGTCCTCTGTCGGCAGTATGCTGTGGCCGTTACGAACACTTAAGATTAAGGAGAGAAAGAAATGACAGAAATCGTAAAAGCTCTTGGTAATGAGCAGATGAAAACAGAAGTTCCTCAGTTCAACATCGGTGATACTGTTAAGGTAAGCTGTAAAATCAAAGAAGGCAACCGTGAAAGAATCCAGATGTTTGAGGGTATCGTTATCAGAAAGAAAAACGGCGGTATTTCCGAAAGCTTCACAGTAAGAAGAATTTCTTACGGTGTTGGTGTTGAAAAAACTTTCCCGCTTCACTCACCTAACGTAGAAAAGGTTGAAGTTGTAAGAAAAGGTAAAGTTCGTCGTGCTCGTCTTTACTACCTGCGTGACAGAGTTGGTAAAGCAGCAAAAGTTAAGGAAAAACTTTAATAAGGTGCGGGCCTGTCCCGTCGGAAAAGCCGCAATTTTTGCGGCTTTTTGTATTTTATTTAAAAGAGGTTTATCAGTATGGAAAACTTTGAAGAAACTAAAGAAAAAAAGAGCATGGGAAAAGAAATTTTTGAATGGGTGCAGGCTATTGTGGTTGCACTTGTTATTGCTATGTTTTTGAGAACATATATTTTTACTCTTGTTGATGTAAGCGGCTCGTCCATGGTTCCTACTCTTCACAACAATGACAAGCTTTTTGTATGGAGACTGGGATATCAGCCTGAAGTGGGCGACATTGTAATTTTCAGACCGGCTGCAAATGAAAATACACCTTATGTAAAAAGAGTTATTGCAACAGAGGGTCAGTCGGTTGATATTCAGTTTAACCCGGCAGAAGGACATGCGGATGTGTTTGTGGACGGAGTAAAACTTGAAGAAGATTATATTAACGAAAAAATAGACTATACAAGAATGGGCGACGGTAAATATCCTTGCATTGTTCCGGATGATTGTATGTTTGTTCTTGGGGACAACAGAAACAACTCAAGTGACAGCCGTATGAGAAGTGTCGGAATGGTGTCGAGAGATTCTGTAATTGGTAAGGCAGTTGTCAGAATATGGCCGTTTAGTGCTATCGGAGGATTGAAGTAAGATATGAATTTACAGTGGTTCCCGGGGCATATGGCGAAAACCCGCCGTATGATGACCGATAGTTTAAAATTAGTAGATATTGCGGCAGAACTTCTTGATGCACGAATCCCGATGTCCTCCAGAAATCCGGAAATAGACAGAATTCTGGGCAAAAAGCCGAGAGTGGTTATTCTCAATAAATCTGATATGGCTGACCCTGAGGCAAACAAAGCGTGGATAGAGTATTTTGCTAAAAAAGGCATTGCTGCAATTGAAGTCAGCTGTACAACCGGTAAGGGTATAAACAAGCTCAGTGCATATGCGCAGAAGGTTTTAAAGGATAAAATTGAACGGGATAAGCAAAGAGGGATTAACCGCAGTATAAAAATTATGCTGTGCGGTATTCCGAATGTGGGAAAATCCTCATTTATCAACAGGGTTGCCGGCAAAGCCGTTACAAAAACGGGAGACAGACCGGGGGTTACAAAAGGCAAACAGTGGCTCCGTCTTGACAGTGGGGTTGAGCTTCTTGATATGCCCGGCATCCTCTGGCCAAAATTTGAAAGCGAGGATGTTGCACTTAAACTTGCATTCACGGGTGCCATCCGTGATGAAATTATGGATGTGGAAGAACTTGCCTGCATTCTGATAAAGTTCTTGCGCGAAAAATATGAAGAAAACCTTAAATCGAGATATAAGCTTGATGAAATTACAGACCTGACCGATTATGAGGTTTTGATGCAGATTGCCGAAAAGAGGGGATTTCTCCTTAAAAAAGGGGAGTTTGACACACTTCGCGCGGCAAACATTCTGCTTGATGAGTTCCGGGATACAAGACTGGGTAACATAACGATGGAGACCCCGGATGAGTTTTAAATGAGCGTCCGGCATACCTGCCGGACGTATTTTTTTTGGAGGGGTTATGAATAAAAAAGAAAAAGTATTGGAAATACAGAAAATTTTTGATATAATATATAAGGATGCCAAATGTTCGCTTGATTTTGAAAATCCGCTGCAGCTACTTATTGCAACTCAGCTTGCGGCGCAATGTACCGATAAACGGGTAAATCAGGTGACGCCGGAACTTTTCAAACGGTATAAAACTGCAGAAGATTTTGCCGGTGCAGATATTTCCGAACTTGAGGGGTATATTAAATCTACGGGGTTTTTCCGCAATAAAGCGAAAAATATTATTAATTGCTGCAGAAAACTTGTGTCGGATTTTGGCGGCGAGGTTCCCGAAACCATGGAGGAGCTTACCTCTCTTGACGGGGTCGGCAGAAAAACTGCCAATATAATTATCGGTGATATTTACGGGAAACCTGCAATTGTAATTGATACACACGCCAAAAGACTTGCATACCGGATGGGGCTGACAAAAAATACAGACCCCACAAAGATTGAATTTGACCTTATAAAAATTGTTCCGCCCGACAGCTCGGCAGATTTCTGCCACAAGCTGGTATATCACGGTAGGGCGGTGTGTAAAGCGGTTAAGCCGCGGTGCGATATTTGTGAAATTGCGCATATTTGCAGTAAAAATTTGTAGGAGGAGAAGAAGTTGGATAAGTTTGAGCTTGTTTCGTCATTTGAGCCTATGGGCGACCAGCCTGAGGCTATAGATGCGCTTGTTAAATCAATTCAGGCGGGAAATCCCGGGCAGACACTTCTGGGTGTAACCGGGTCGGGTAAAACCTTTACAATGGCAAATGTTATTGCAAAGCTCAACAGACCGACACTTGTTCTTGCTCATAATAAAACTCTTGCGGCTCAGCTTGCCAACGAGTTTAAAGAATTTTTCCCCAATAACGCGGTAGAATTTTTCGTGTCATATTATGACTATTATCAGCCCGAAGCTTATATTGCGGGAACAGATACTTATATTGAAAAAGATTCGGCTATTAACGATGAAATAGATAAACTGCGCCATTCGGCGACAGCGTCTCTTTTCGAGCGCCGCGATGTTATTATTGTGTCGTCAGTCAGCTGTATATACAGCCTTGGTGACCCGCTTGATTATGAAAATCTTATGATTTCGCTCCGCCCGGGTATGACAATGAGCCGTGACGACCTGCTGAAAAAACTTGTTAATATTCAGTATGAACGCAACGACATTGATTTTTCGCGAGGCAGATTCCGTGTGCGCGGAGATGTGGTGGAAATTCATCCTGCAGGCAGTGAAGCACCTGTAAGAGTGGAATTTTTTGGTGATGAGATAGACAGAATATCCGAGGTGGATTATGTGACGGGAAGTGTAACGGGAATCCGTCAGCATATTGCAATTTTCCCGGCGTCCCACTATGTCACAACAAAAGACAAGATGGAAGCGGCACTCAAAACCATTGAAGAAGAAATGAATGAGCGGTGCAAATATTTTGAGGATCACGGCAAACTTCTTGAAAAACAAAGACTTGAGCAGCGCACCAATTATGATATGGAAATGATTCGTGAAATTGGTTTCTGCAGCGGTATAGAAAACTATTCGAGGGTACTTTCCGGCAGAAAACCGGGAAGTGTGCCATACACACTTTTAGACTATTTTCCCGATGATTTTCTCATAATGATAGACGAGTCACACGTTACATTGCCACAGGTAAGGGCGATGTATAACGGTGACAGGGCGAGAAAAGAATCACTTGTTGAATATGGGTTCAGACTCCCGTCGGCATTTGACAACAGACCGCTCAACTTTAAAGAATTTGAAGAAAAAATAGGCCAGGCAGTGTTTGTTTCGGCAACACCGGGTGAATATGAAAAAGAACACTCTGCGGTTACGGCAGAGCAGGTAATCCGCCCGACAGGTCTGCCTGATCCGGTAATTACCGTTAAACCCACCGAGGGGCAGATTGATGACCTTTTATATGAAATCAACAAACGTGTAGAAAAAAGCCAGAGAGTATTTGTAACAACTCTTACCAAGAAAATGGCGGAGGCATTGACAGACTATCTGTCTTCAAACGGTGTTAAGGTGAAATATCTCCATTCGGATATTGATACAATGGAAAGAATGGAAATAATACGCGATTTAAGACTTGGTAAGTTTGACGTTCTGGTAGGAATCAACCTTTTAAGAGAAGGTCTTGACATTCCGGAGGTGTCGCTTGTGGCGATACTTGATGCGGATAAGGAGGGATTTCTCCGAAGCGAAACATCGCTTATTCAGACCATTGGCCGTGCGGCGAGAAATGCCGACGGTGAGGTTATAATGTATGCGGATGAGATTACGGGTGCGATGAAACGGGCTATCGCCGAAACTGAGCGCAGACGCAAAATCCAGACTGAATATAATGAGAAAAACGGAATTGTGCCCAAAACGGTTATAAAGGCTGTCCGCGACATTATAGAGGCAACGGCAAAAGTGCCTAAAAGTGATAAAAAGCAAAGCAAAAAAGATGTTCAAAGGCTTATCCAACAGCTTACAAAGGATATGAAAAAAGCGGCTGCTATGCTTGACTTTGAGCTGGCGGCAACACTCCGAGATAAAATAAAGGAATTAAACGATTATGGCTCAAAATAAAATTGTTATTAAAGGTGCAAGAGAAAATAATCTTAAAAACATAGATATAGAACTGCCCCGTGACAAGTTTATTGTTCTGACGGGTCTTTCGGGTTCGGGAAAATCCTCTCTGGCGTTTGACACAATTTACGCCGAGGGACAGAGAAGATATGTGGAATCGCTCTCTTCCTATGCCCGCCAGTTTCTGGGACAGATGGATAAGCCCGATGTGGATTACATAGAGGGGCTTTCTCCCGCTATATCCATTGACCAGAAAACAACAAGCAAAAATCCTCGTTCGACAGTTGGTACAATTACGGAAATATATGACTATTTCAGACTTTTGTACGCGCGTGTGGGTGAGCCTCATTGTCCCAAATGCGGAAAAGAGGTTTCCCAGCAGACCATTGACCAGATTACCGACCGTGTTTTAAAGCTTGGTGAGGGCACGAGAATTATGATTATGGCGCCCGTTATAAGAGGTAAAAAGGGTGAGCACAGAAAAATTCTTGAGGATGCCAAAAAGAGCGGTTTTGTGCGTGTCCGGGTTGATGGAAATCTCTATGAGCTTGAAGAAGAAATAAACCTTGAAAAGAATATAAAGCACACAATTGAAATTATTGTTGACAGAATTATAATCCGCGAAGAATCAAAAAGCCGCGTAACAGAATCGCTTGAAACGGCACTTAAGATGGCGGGCGGACTTGTTACCGTTTCGGTTATTGACGGGGAAGATTTGATTTTCAGCCAGAATTATGCTTGTCATGACTGCGAAATTACGCTTGAAGAGCTTTCACCGCGAATGTTTTCCTTCAACAATCCGTTTGGCGCTTGTCCTGACTGCACCGGACTTGGATTTACCATGGAAATTTCGCCCGATATGGTGTTGGACCGCGACCTTTCAATTCTGGAGGGCGCGGTTAAGGCGTCCGGATGGGGGACTATTGCGGACAAGAGCAGTTTTTCATATATGTATTTTTCGGCACTTTCCAAGAAATACGATTTCCCGCTTGATGTTCCGGTAAAGGAGCTGCCGCAGGAAATAATTGATATTATTCTTTACGGTACAGGCAGAGAGAAACTGAAGCTTGAATATTCGCGTGACTATGGCGATACAGTTTATTATAACAACTTTGAAGGTATCATAACAAATCTTCAGAGAAGATACAGCAGCACTCAGTCTGACTGGGTAAAAAAAGAAATTGAAGCTTATATGACCACCAGAAAATGTAAAACCTGTGGCGGTGCGCGTCTTAAAAAAGAGGTTCTTGCAGTGACAATCGGAGGTCTTAATATTCGTCAGCTTTGCGACCTTTCAATTACAGATACGGTGGAATTTTTCAAAAACCTTGAGCTGTCCGACAGGGATGCGGCGATAGCAAAACAGATTTTAAAAGAGATAAATGCAAGACTTTCTTTCCTTACCAATGTAGGTCTTGGATATCTTACTCTGTCCCGTGCGTCGGCGACTTTGTCGGGCGGGGAAGCGCAGAGAATAAGACTTGCCACCCAGATTGGTTCGGGACTTACGGGCGTACTTTATATCTTAGACGAACCAAGTATAGGACTTCATCAGCGGGACAATGACAAACTTATAGCTGCACTTAAAAACCTGCGTGATTTAGGCAACACGCTGATAGTTGTTGAGCATGATGAAGACACAATGCGCCAGTCGGACTGGATTGTGGACATTGGTCCGGGTGCGGGGGTGCACGGAGGCAGTGTTGTTGCGCAGGGACCTGCCGATGAGGTGATGAAAAATGAAAAATCCATCACCGGTGATTATTTAAGCGGCAGAAAGAAAATTGAGGTTCCGAAAGAAAGAAGAAAAGGAACAGGTAAGTTTATCACTGTTAAAGGTGCAAGAGAAAACAACCTTAAAAATATAGATGTAAGTTTTCCGCTCGGGATGCTCACGGCAGTTACGGGAGTGTCGGGCAGCGGCAAAAGTTCTCTGGTAAACGAAATACTTCACAAGGCTCTTGCGGCAAAACTCAACCGTGCGAAAATAACAGCCGGCGAGCACGATGAGATTCTTGGAATAGAAGAACTTGATAAAATCATTGATATTGACCAGTCACCTATCGGAAGAACTCCACGTTCCAACCCGGCTACTTATACCGGCGTATTTGGTGATATCCGTGAGCTTTTTGCATCTACCAATGATGCGGCAGTGCGCGGGTACGGACCGGGCA
>JAZOQS010000141.1:0-3470 GCA_045656205.1 Clostridia bacterium
AGCTTTGCAGCAATATCTTTAGCAAGTTTTTTGTGAGAGTTTCCGGCAAAAATCTTAATGTTTTTCCCGTGAATAGGACCCATTCTTATCACTCCTTAAAAATATTTAAATTATGTATGGGTACATAATTGTTTTTCTAAAGCAGATTTCCCTCCGACATAACAGAGGCGAAAGGACCGGTTACAGTCCCGTCTTTTATTACAGAGTTTTTTAATGCTGAATTTATAATTTCGCAGTTTTTACCGATTGTGCAACCGTCAATCATGCAGCCGGGACCGATAATTGAGCCACTGCCTATAACGGTTTTACCCCTTATAACAGTGCCGGGATATATAACACTGTCGGGTGCGATTGACACATCGCTGCCGATATATGTTGTTTTTGAATCTATTATAGTAACGCCCGAAAGCATAAGGTTTTTGTTGATTCTTTTTCTCATAACCGCATTTGCAGATGCAAGCTGAACACGGTTATTGATTCCGAAAATTTCCGACGGGTCAGATGCCCTGTATGCACCGACGCTGTATCCGTTTTCAAGCAGGATTTCGATTGTATCGGTGAGATAATATTCCGACTGGGAATTATCAGCCGTAAGGTCGGAAAGGACCGCACGTAAAAGCCCGATGTCGAAACAGTAAAGTCCGGAGTTTACCTCGGTAATCTGCTTTTGCAGAATGTTTGCATTTTTTTCCTCGATAATAGCTTTGACATTTAAATTCTCGTCTCTTAAAATTCTGCCGTATCCGGTTGGTTTTTCCAGACTGGCGGAAATAACGGTCGCCGCGAGGCGGTTGTCAAAATGATATTTTATTGCGGCTTTTAAAGTTTCGGGATTAACCAGAGGCACATCGCCGGACAAAACCAGCAAAGTATCACCGTCATTAAGCTCTGACATAGCACACTGCACAGCGTGACCTGTGCCCAGAGGCTTTTCCTGAAAAGCATATTTTTTATCCTCGCCGAGACACTTTATTACCTGGTCGGAATCTGAGCCGACAACAGTGATTATATTATCAATACCCGCGTTCTCAGCCGCGGTATACACATGATTTATCATAGGAGTGAAACAAACTTCGTGTGTAACCTTTGGTTTATCCGATTTCATTCCTGTGCCGGGACCGGCAGCGAGAATAACAGATGAAACAGAAGACATATGTCACACCTCCATTTTACTTCTGAATACATTATCTCATATTTCACCTTTATTTTCAAGTCTTTTTGAAAATTTTACAAAATGTTAAAAATATTCCCTCGTTTTGTGTAACAATTAAGCAACAATGCCGAAAGTTTAATTGACAAAAATGTCAATGTGTGATAGCATAATACGGTAGTTTAATATAAATCAGGTGATAATTGTGAACTTGCAAATTGAAAAAATAATGAAAAAAACAAAAATAAAAAAATCGTTAAATAAGGAACCGATGCCGCTCGGACGGGCGCTCCTTGCAATCGGAGTTTTATCGCTTATGGCGGTGCTTATTCAGTCCTTTATTCAAAATGGTTTTTTTAATTATATGCATTTTTTGTATTTGATTTATCCTGTGATTGTGGTGCTGAATGCACTTCCGGTTTTCCTTATAATTGCTTTGTTTTATTTTTTGTTCGGCAGAATATGGATTGGTGCGGTAGTTGCTTATGTTCCGTTTGTTATACTGAACATTGCCAATTATTTTAAAACCTATTTCCGTGACGAACCGCTTAAGATGACCGACCTTTCGCTTATAAACGAAATGCAGAATATCACACAGAATTATGAGCTTAAAATAAGTCTGGGCATAATATTCGGCGTGATTCTGGCTGTGGCGACGGTATATGTTGCGGCAAAATATTATAAAACAAAGAAACTCAAATGGTACATTAACATAGGCGGTGTGGCGGTAACGGTTCTTTGTATGCTGCTGTCCTATAATTTCATTTATACTGATAAGCAGCTTTATGAAAAAATTCCCACATTTGCAATAGAGTATCACGATTCGGATATGGCAAAACATCACGGAATGCTTTATTCACTGCTTGTAAGTGCCGATTCCGCGACATATCAGATGCCGGAAGGATACAGCGATGAAAAGGCGGAAGAAATTCTTGCACAGTATGTATCGGCACCTGCCAAAACTGAAAAAGAGAAAATTAATGTGATAGCTATAATGGGCGAAGCTTTTTTTGATGTGACAAGAGGAAAAACCGCACAGTTTGTAAGCGGAAAAGATCCTTACAAAAACTATCACAGAATAAAGGCAGAAGGTTACCACGGAGAAATGATTGTTCCGGGATTTGGCGGAAGTACCGAAACTACGGAATTTGAATTTTTGACAGGAGCAAGTCAGTATGCATTGGATCAGAGTATGCCGACTGCTTATAAAACCTATGCCACACAGCCTGCCTATTCTCTGGTGAGATATTTCAAGAATGAGGGTTATGATGCGGTAGCAATTCACCCGGGATATGGGTGGTTTTATAACAGGCAGAATGCGTATATCCACCTGGGCTTTGACAAGTTTATAAGCCGTGAAAGTATGGATGAAAATCCGCCTATGATTTACGGATATATCGAAGACGAATATACAACCAAGCAGATTATTGATAATTACCTTGAACATTACAACGCTAAACCTGAAACCCCCTATTTTAACTTTACGGTTACAATCCAGAATCACGGGCCGTATCCCGATTTTGATAATGACAGGGAAGTGGTCTATGAGAGACCGGAGGGGATTTCGGACGAGCATTTCTGGACTATAAACAATTATCTGACGGGTGTAAAAGCTACGGACAAGCTTCTCGGCGACATTTGTGATTTTGCAGAGTCAAGACAGGAGCCTGTTGTGGTGCTTTTCTTTGGAGACCATCTGCCATATCTTGATGAAAAAATAGAATGTTTTGACATTCTCGGATATAACATTTCCCACAGAAACGAAGAGGGAATAGAAAATAAATATTCCGTTGAATATGTTATGTGGAGCAATCGGGCTGCTAAAAATATAATAGGAAATGTTAAAAGAGGCAGAGGGCCGGAAATTTCATCGGGATTTTTGGGAGCGGAGCTTCTGGATTATATGAGGGTGGACAAACCTGCTTATTTTGAATTTGTAAGCTCGCTTGAAGAAAAAATAAATGTTATCTCTCCCAATTATTATAAGTCCGGCGATGAAAAAATTTATGACGGAGACGAGAGAATATTGAAGCCTTTGGATGAGTATAGAATTCTTCAGTATCATAACTTCAGAAGATATAATAAAGATTGACAAAAATTGACCGCAGTTGTATAATTAGCATAAAGGCGATTTTGATTTGTAAAACGCCGTCACAGAAAAAATTAATGCCGAGCAGGCAGAACGGAGTGGGAAAATGGACAGCAAAATTCATATTATGAACCATCCTCTTATCATTCACAAAACAACCCTGATGAGAGATAAAAACACTACTACCAAAGATTTCAGAGCATATGCCAATGAAATTGCGCTTCTTATGGG
>JAZOQS010000142.1:0-3132 GCA_045656205.1 Clostridia bacterium
TTTTTCTTTAAGAGATGAGGTTATCTCCTCGTATGCCACCGGGTCGAGGTATTTGAGGGACAGATTTTCAAGCTCTGCTTTTATTTTGAACATACCCAGACGTTCGGCAATAGGCGCAAAAATTTCTATTGTTTCTTTGGACTTCTGCCGTCTTTTGTGGTCAGGCATTACCTCCATTGTGCGCATATTATGAAGCCTGTCGGCAAGCTTTATCAGCATAACGCGAAGGTCACGCGCTGTTGACATAAACATTTTACGCAGATTTTCAATCTGCGCATCTTCCTGTGAATCAAATGGTATTTTACCAAGCTTTGTTACGCCGTCAACCATAAGAGCTACATTCTGACCAAACTCCAACTCAAGGTCGTGAAATGATATGTCAGTATCTTCAATTGTATCGTGAAGTATGCCGGCTGCGATTGTATCGCAGTCAAGCAGCATGTTTGAGATTATGATAGCAACCTGCAGGGGGTGACATATATAATCCTCGCCTGAAACACGCTTCTGATTGTCGTGTGCCTTAAGTGCAAAACGATATGCTTTGGTAACAATTTCGATATTACCGCTTGAATGGGATTTTTCAATATCTTCCATCAAAGTATTATAAAGTTCTTGGTGGCAGAGCATTATATGCACCTCCTTCTATTTTAAAATTTTTATCTTAAAAAGACCTGCTTCTTCCGAAAAATCAGCTATACCCATACGGCTGAAAAACCGGAGACAGTTTAATATTTCTTCTTTGTTTAATGATATGCCGAAACCACTCAAAATGTCCGATTGCATAATATCGGGGTCGGCAAAAATGTCATCGCCGAGGGTTTTCAGATACTTGTAAACCGCAACGGAAATTTCCCTGTCGGGAGCATCCTTAAACTCATCGGGCGGGGGGAGTATATCTGTTATTATAAGCTGAGGAGTGGATATGTTATTCCATTCGTTTATTGTAAGGCTGCCAATAACTGTCGCATAATCATTGATTGCATATGTTTCGTTAATATCAGGGCGGCGGAATGCAACCGCTTCAAAGGTTGTTCCGTCCTTGATAAGAGTAAGTTTTATATGCTGACCTTTGTCGCCCATAAGGCGTTTGCCTGTAATCCGCACGCCTGAACAGATAAATACAGGCTTGGGATTTGAAACGCCGAAAGGTTCTAAAAGTTTTAAATTTTCAATATCTTCAACAGTAATATATTTTGCCGGGAGTTCACATTCAACCGTAACTGAAGGAGTTTTTGCATCTTCCGGCATATTTTTGTCGGCAAAATCATTTAAAGCTGAATCAAGCTCAGCAATTTTGTCCGGAGAAACGGTAAATCCGGCAGCAAGCTCATGACCGCCATATTTGGTGAATATATCACCGCAACTTTTCATTGCTTCAAAAAGGTTGAATCCCGGCACACTTCTGCCCGAACCCTTACCAACACCGTCATCACAGCTTATGAGCATACAGGGCTTGTAGTATTTTGAAGTAATTCGTGATGCTACAATACCGATAATTCCGTGATGCCAGCCGTAACCGGAAAGTACAAGCACAGATTTATCCTTAAACGACGGATCATTTTCAACCATAGATTCTGCGTCGCGTAAAATGGCTGCCTCCTGAGTCTGCCTGTCGCGGTTTTCTTCATCAAGATATCTCGCAAGTTCCATACACTCCGAGAGACTTTCCGAGAGCAAAAGACGAACAGCCTTTTCGGGATTTCCTATTCTTCCCGCAGCATTTATTCTGGGCGCAATGGAAAAACCTACGGAAGAGGCGTCAATACTTCTGCTGCGCAGACCGGATGTAATAATAAGTGCGTCAAGCCCCTTGTTTGGGGAACTTAAAATCTTTTTAAGACCGAAATCAACAATAACTCTGTTTTCATCGGTCAGGTCAACAACGTCAGCGATTGTTCCGGTTGCAATAACGTCTCCCAATGTATCAAGAATGCTGAGAGCAACACCGTTTTCAAGAGCGCAAAGCAGCTTAAAAACAACTCCCACTCCGGATAAAGATTTAAAAGGATATCCACAATCCTTGCGATGGGGATTTACAACTATGCAGTCGGGGAGAACATCCGGACACTGGTGATGGTCGGTTACAATAACCTCCATTCCCAGACTTTTTGCAAGAGCAACCTCCTGACAGGCTGTAATGCCCGTATCAACAGTTATGATAAGCTCACGCCCGTCATTGTGAATTTTTTCGATTGCATCACAATTTAAACCATAACCTTCCGTTTCCCGACTTGGTATGTAAAAAGAAACATCGGCCCCAAGACCGGAAAGATATTTGACTAAAGCCGCAACGGAGGTTATACCATCAACATCATAGTCGCCGTAAACAGTTATTTTTTTACCTTCTGCCACAGCGGTTTTTATAGTCTGAACTGCACGGTCCATATCCTTCATAAGGAAAGGAGAGTGCAGAGAATATACTGATTTTTCAAGGAACACCGACAAATCGCCGGCATTTTCAATACCACGGTTTAAAGCAACGGTGGCAGTAAGAGGAGAAATGCCGGCATCCGCTGAAAGCTTTAAAGCCGCAGCGGACTCGGGAGAATATTTAAGATATTTTATATTCTTAATCATTACTACTCCTTATTGCTGAAATATTCGGACGTTCCGTCCAGAGATTTAAATCCTGTCTGCCGCAGTGCTTCGTAAAGCACTATCGCAACCGAGTTTGAAAGGTTAAGCGAACGTGTTTCCTCGCGCATAGGTATTCTGATGCATCTGTCTAAATTAGCTGAAAGCAAAGACTCGGGGAGACCTTTTGTTTCCTTGCCGAAAAAGAAATAATCCCCGTCTTTATATTCGCAATCCGAATAACAATGCGGCGCTTTTGTGGTGCAGAAATAGTAGTTTCCGCCTTTGGTCCGTTCGAAAAAATCATCCAGATTTTTATAATATGTTATATTGAGAAGATGCCAGTAATCAAGACCGGCGCGTTTTAATTTTTTATCGTCAATCTTAAACCCCATAGGCTCAATTATATGAAGAGCAGCGCCGGTAACACTGCATGTTCGTGCAATATTACCGGTGTTCTGCGGGATTTCAGGTTCGACAAGTACAAGATTAAACATTTTTTATTCCTCTAAAACCTCAAGTATGCCTGCTGCAATACCTGCGGCTGCTTTGTTTAAA
>JAZOQS010000143.1:0-2024 GCA_045656205.1 Clostridia bacterium
CCGGTTTTTGCACCAACTCCGCTCCCCACCATAACAGCAACCGGGGTGGCCAGCCCAAGCGCGCAGGGGCAACTTATAACCAGCACGGAAATCCCTCTTGCGATAATAAATCCTGCTTCTTTGCCCAAAAGTGCCCATACAATCATTGTGATAACTGACAGTACCATAACCGTCGGTACAAATATACCCGACACCTTATCAGCTGCTTTTTCAATCGGAGCTTTGCTCGCAGCAGCATCTTTAACCATTTTGATTATCCTGGAAAGTGCCGTATCTTCACCCACTTTAACGGCCTCACATTTTATATATCCCGATTTATTTATGGTTGCCGCAGAAACTTCGTCTCCAACCCTTTTGTCAACAGGAATGCTTTCCCCGGTAAGAGCCGACTGGTCAACTGCCGAGTGTCCCTCAATAACCCTGCCGTCACAGGGGATGCTTTCTCCCGGCCTAACGATAAAAATATCTCCTTTTTTAATGTCGGATGCATTTATTTCTTTTTCCTCACCGTCAACAATAACAACCGCTCTTTTAGGCGTAAGTTTAACAAGGCTTTTCAGTGCGTCCGTTGTTTTACCTTTAGACCGCGCTTCAAGCATTTTTCCGACTGTAATAAGAACAAGAATCATTGCTGCCGATTCAAAATATAGATTATGAAAATGTTCCATCACCACCGGCATATTGCCATTCATTTGAGCGTGTGTCATAGCAAAAATCGCATATGTGCTGTAAACGAATGCTGCACCGGAGCCGAGCGCAACAAGCGTGTCCATATTCGGGGCTTTGTTCATAAGACTTTTAAAGCCGCTGACAAAAAACTTTTTGTTTATCACCATGACTATGATGGCAAGAAGCATCTGCGCAATTGCCACGGCAATATAATTACCCTCAAAAAACTCAGGAAGCGGCAAGCCAAGCATGGTATTTCCCATCGAGATATACATAAGTAAAACAAGAAACAGAGCTGAAGATATGAGTCTTGCTTTCAGCAGTGGGGTTTCTCTGTCTGTCAGAAAATCTTCACTTTCTTTTTTCTCATCTTTTTTTATACCATACCCCGCATTTTCCACCGCGAGGAAAATTTTTTCTTCCGAAGCGCTGTCATCAACCGTCAATGTATTTGTAAGCAGACTTACACTGCAGGATGTTACCCCTTCAACCGCAGATACAACTTTTTCCACACGCGCACTGCAAGCGGCGCAGGTCATACCCGTAACAGAATATTGTTTCATCATCCCACCTCTATTTCATAAGTTTCTGCAATACTGCAACAAGCTCATCAACTGTCTCGTTATTTCCTTTTTTTATATCATCACTCACACAGGTTTTTATGTGGTTTGACAAAAGTTCTTTATTAAAGGCATTAAGTGCAGCTCCCGCCGCCGACACCTGAATAAGTATGTCTGTGCAATATGCACTGTTTTCCACCATTTTGCGGATTCCTCTTATTTGCCCTTCAATACGACTTAATCTGTTTATAAGGCTTTTATATTCATTGTCCGTTCTTTCTTTTATTTTATGGCATTCACAACTACTCATTTCCGCCCCTCCTCAAATACCCCCATAGGGTATATTTATTATATATTAAATTACAACTTTTGTCAAATAAATTTCCTGTCAGAAATAATTATTTATGAAATAAAATACAATAATATATGAAAGAAAGATGAAATTTTTTAAAAGTATTTACAAAATTATGTAATTGTGTTAGAATTGTTTAAATTCTTTAAAACGGAGGGTATTAAATTGACATTTTACAACCTGTCAAAGAAAGATACAATAAAAGAATTATCATCAAGTCCGGCCGAGGGACTTTCATCTTCACAGGCGGAAGATTTATTAAAAACTTTCGGCGAAAACAAACTGAGGGAAAAGAAAAAGAAATCCTTTATAAACCGGTTTTTCGACCAGTTCAAGGATGTTATGATTCTTATACTTATTGCGGCTGCCGCAATATCCTTTATCATAGCGTGTGTGGAAAAAAATCCGGGAGAATTTTTCGAACCTGTTCTTATTTTACTTAT
>JAZOQS010000144.1:0-3204 GCA_045656205.1 Clostridia bacterium
TCTGCTTTTTCAAAAGAATGGGCAAACTGATCGAAAAATTCTCTTGTTCTGGAATAGGTATGCGGTTGGAATATACATATAACCTTTCCGGAAGTTGCTTCTTTTGCAGTATCAAGAGTTGCCCTGATTTCTGTCGGATGATGAGCGTAGTCATCATAAATATTTGCCCCATTCAGCTTTCCACGGAATTCAAAACGCCTTGATGCTCCCTTGAAATCCTTTAAAGCATCCGCCGCTTTCTGCATATCAAGACCATACATATATGCGTTTGCAAGAGCTGCAAGTGAGTTTGAAATATTGTGAGCACCGTGAAGAGAAAGTGACACTTTGCACAACTTTTCTTCCTTATATAATAATATATAAGATGTACCGTCCGGTGAAACCGAAATATCAGTGGCTGTAAAGTCGCCGCCGGTCAGCCCGTACGTCACAAGTTTTTGCGGAATGTTTTCGGTCAGTTTCATAAGGTCTTTGTCATCGAAACATGCAACCACAAAACCATCGTCTGAAACATTGTGCAAAAATTCGGTATAAGCACTGTGATAATCGTCGGCATCTTTGAAATAATCAAGATGGTCGGGCTCTACATTTAGGATTGTTGCAGAGTAGGGGAAGAAGTTTAAAAAACTGCGGCAATACTCGCACGCTTCTGCAATAAAATAATCACTGCTTCCCAATTTCATATTACTGTTTATTATATCAAGATGCGCACCGACGAGTATGGTCGGGTCGCACTCCATATTTTCAAATATATAGGAAATCATTGAAGTAACTGTTGTCTTGCCGTGAGTACCTGCAACGGCAATTGATTTTTTATAATCATTCATTATATGACCGAGCAGTTCGGCACGGCTGATTATTGATTTTCCAAGACGTTCAGCCTCTGCAATCTCCGGATTGTCGGACTTGACAGCGGAGGTGTAAACAACCATATCTGCATCACGTACATTTTCGGGATAATGACCATTATAAAATGTAAGACCGAGATCCTCAAGCTTCTCAATTGTGTGAGAGTAATTTATGTCTGAACCGGAAACCTCGCAGCCTTTTATGAGAAAAATCTCAGCCAGACCGCTCATGCTTATTCCGCCAACACCTATAAAGTGAATTCTTTTTTTATCTGAAATAACGTTTTTCATTAAGAAACACCTCTGTTTTCCAAAAAATCGTTGTAATTTTTACCAATGAAAAGCAATTTTTCAAAAGCTTTTTTCTACAATATTGCTAATTGGGAATATTTTGCCGTTTTAATCTATATATTATTACTATATGATAAGGCTGAAAAATAATTCCAATTATGGAAATTGCACAAAAACAGCAGGTCCGTCATTTTGAAGACGGCTTAAATCCGCTTGTGCAGATACTGTGGTTGCGATTTGTTTTAAATGTCTTAAACCACAATATATTCTATTTTACACTTATTTTGGACTCTTGTCAATATGAAACGCACCAAACGGAAATTTGACAAAGCAAAAAAAATGTAGTAGAATAGTCGGCGGTGAAAGGAGATGTGTTAAAATGTTTGGAGCACGTAAAGCAGTCTCCGGGATTTTATCCTCAAGACTGTCACAGGCAATCCTGCTTGTACTTGCTGCCGTAACTGTAATGACCACCTCTACGCTTTTATCCATCAAAACCGTTTCGGTTTCAATCGACGGTTCAAGTCCAAGGGTTATAACAACCATGGACAAAACTGTGGGTGTGATTCTTGCCCACAATAATATTGCAGTCGGAGAATATGATTTAGTATCTCCGCCTCTTGCATCAAGTTTAAAACAAAACCAGAGTATTACTATAGCAAGAGCATTTCCGGTAACAGTTGTTAACGGAAATGAGAGGATTACAATTCAGACACCTGCGCAGACGGTTGCTGCAGCTTTGGCAGCTAACGGAATATTGCTCGGTGAATTTGACATTGTAACACCTTCGTTGGATAGCGTAGTACACAAAGGAACAAAAATCAACATCACACAGGTGGCAGAGGATATGGTAACTGTAACGGAAACTATTCCTTATAAAACAGTATCCAGTCCCAACGGCAGTCTGGCACGTGGAACAACAAGAGTTAAAACAGAAGGTAAAGCCGGAACAAAAGAACTTTACTACAGAGTTGTTACCCACAACGGTGAAATAGTAACCCGTGAACTTGCGGGTGAAAGAATTGTCAGCGAGCCTGTAAATCAGGTTAGCGAATACGGTACCATGTACCATGGAGCAATCGCATCCCGTGGAAGCATAGACCGTGGAGAAAAAGGTACGCTTGAATATTCGTCCGTTCTTACATGTTCAGCCTCGGCATATGACCTTTCATATGCAAGCTGCGGAAAAAATCCCGGAGACAGAGGATATGGAATAACAGCGAGCGGTATGAGAGCGCAGAGAGGTGTAATCGCGGTTGACCCAAGAGTCATCCCTCTCGGAACAAGACTCTATGTAGAGTCGATGGATGGATATCCTGATTACGGATATGCAATTGCCGGAGATACCGGCGGTGCCATAAAAGGAAACAGAGTAGACCTTTTCATGGATAGTTATTCCGAAGCAATGCACTTTGGAAGAAGACAGGTTAAAGTCTACATTTTAAGTTAAATAAAAGAATCATACAAAACTCCGTCAATATGGCGGAGTTTTTTTGTGCAAAAATTAAGTAAAAAAAGACCGAAAAAGGTATTGACAAAGGAAAAATCCTGTGGTATACTAAAAGTCCACTCGCGATAAGCGGTGGCCGCAAAAATCCGGCTCAAAAAAATTTTTTAAAAAAATTTAAAAAAAGTATTGACAAAGGATTGAAAGTGTGGTATTCTATTTAAGTCGCGTGTTTGCGGCAACGGTCTTTGAAAATTAAACAGTAACACAAAAAGAAGTGTAGGTTCTTTGAAAAGAACTTTGAGAACTCTTTACAGTAAGTGAAGACGGAAGAACAAGGAAAAGCGAAAAGCCAGATATGGCTTGAACAAGATTTGAACTGAACTATAAAAGTTCGTTTAGATACGATTTTATAGAGAGTTTGATCCTGGCTCAGGACGAACGCTGGCGGCGTGCTTAACACATGCAAGTCGAACGGAGCCTAGCGAATGAAGCCTTCGGGCAGATTTTGCGAAAGCTTAGTGGCGGACGGGTGAGTAACGCGTGAGGAACCTGCCTTTCAGAGGGGGACAACAGTTGGAAACGACTGCTAATACCGCATAATGCAATCGAGTGGCA
>JAZOQS010000145.1:0-7363 GCA_045656205.1 Clostridia bacterium
TCGCTCAATGCACAGCTCAATGGTTTCTATGGCGATGAACAGCTTCGCGACAGAGTTGCACTTGCACAGCTTTTCTGTGTATTGCATATGACACAGGACGGTTCCATCATAGACTCGGACGAACCGTCAAAATCTGCAGGCAGCTGGTACCTTACATATACAAACTTCAGATTTGCTGACTGGGTACAGGACTACTACACGGCAAGAAGAATGCTTGACGATGAAACAAGAGAAATCGTTGAAACAGCAATTATGCTTATTGCCGACAAGCAGCTGGGTATGAGAGGTCAGGGACCTACAAACCAGGCTATGATGAACTTCTACGGCACAGCAATTATGTATGATTTCACAGGTGATGAAAACTATCACACCTTCTTTAAACGTCAGGTAGATGCATACTTCTACCCCAGTGCAAGACCATCATATAACGGTCAGGCTCAGGCGGGTTATTATATCGAGTCGGGCGGTCCTGACGGCAGTGGTTACGAACATCACAACCAGCACTATGCATCGGGCGCGGCGCTCGCATACTTTAACCTCCCCGAAGGCAAACAGGATCCCGAAACAAAGGCTAAGCTTCTTGAAGGTATAGAAAGAAACTATGACTATAACGAAAAATTCCTTGTAGGAACAACAGAAGGTCTTGGCGGAGTTACATTCACTAACTTTGCATCAAGAAACCGTCACGGTCTTGGCGGCGGAAGCGCATACATAGGTAACTATTACCTTATTAACCACCTGCCGCAGGCAAGAGCTTACTGGGATAATATCACAGTTAATCACCCTGTAGGAACAACAGGCGTTTACGCAAACACTCCGGAAGTTGCGATAAACCACCTTAAGAGTGCTTACCCCAAATATGATAAAATGTTTGCTCCTTCCAACAGCAGACCGGCGAACAACTCGCTGATGTATCAGGAAATGCACGAACCTTTTGCAGAGGCAGCGGACGTTCCCTATAAATACCAGGGCGATTATAAGGTATGGGATCAGCCGGGACTTATTGCAATCAAACACAAAGGTATGTATATGGTGTCCTTCTATGACAGCACATTGCCCAGACAGTCAAATGTACAATCTCCCAAATCATGGTTTGGCGGTGCGCCCACATTTACCTGGATTGAAGGAATGGGAACAACAACATCTTCCGACAAACCTGTAAACTATACGGCTATCTCGGGCAATACGGTTCAGCTTAAAAACACCATCAATTACAAATCCTACTGGAAAGAAGAGGAAATGATTAATGCCGCTATCGTAGGTAAGGATAAAGATGGCAAAACATTTGCTTCCGGTAAAGAACGTTCAGACCTTACATGGATTGAAGAAGGCAAGAAATTCAAAATCAGCGGTATTGTACCGATAGATAACAAAGAAATTACGTGGGTTTACAATCTCACTGATGAAGGCATTGAGCTTACCGGCGGTGTTGATTCCATCGTAGGCCAGGAAGACCTGTGGCTGCAGCTTCCGATAGTTGACCAGAGCAATCAGAACCCTGAATTTACAGTAACTCACGAAAAAGGTAAACTTGTTTCCGAGTACAGAGGCAAGAAAATGATTATCACTTGGGATACATCACTTGAATACAAGATGTTTGACCATCGGCCGACTGCGAAAGTCCGCACACAGATGCTCAAAATCAAGCTTCCCAAAGATAACCCCAATGTAACAGTTAAAATTGTTACTGAATAAAAATAAAAATCCCCGCTATTGCGGGGATTTTTTGTGTTTAAAATTCAGTTATATATTTAAATTCAACACTGTCGCCGGGGGATAGAACACATTTGCCGCAAGGCGTCATAACACTTTCGCCGTTGAGCGTATAAATCCAGCCGCTCATACTACCGTGTTGTTTTTCAGCAAGACCGCCAATGCTTGTTATATAGGCGGAAGATTTGTTTCCCGAGTATGCTACCGGAATATTTTTTTCTTTGGCACATTCGAGGAGAGTGTCAAAGGCTGTTATACCGTCACGGTATTCTGTTTCGGAAGAAAACAGCACTTCGCTGTCAAGACCGTATACAACAACCGAAACGGTTTGTGTTTTAGGTTGAGCAGAAGAGGGGGCTGATTCTTTTTTTTCATTGAAAGAAGATGTTTCCTCTTTTTCGTCAACCTCGGGGGTTACGTCGGAAGAAACAACGGGAGGTGCATCCGGAGTCTGCTCCGGCAATAGAGCAACATCTGTTTTGCTGCAGGAAGCAAGTGATAGCAGACATAAAGCGATGAGTGCAAATTTTTTCATAAAATCATTCCTTTGTATAAAATTACTTAGTGCTTTGATAATCAATAGCACGAGCCATTATTACGGCACACATTTCTCTTGTGAGAACATCTTTGGGGTTAAAGTTTCCGCCGGAGCCTTCCATAATTTCTGCCTCTGCGAGAGCGTTTACAGCGCCGACAGCCCAGTCGGATATTTCGTTTTCATCAGAATATTCAAAAGTTTTGTCCGTTTCAAGATTTAATATTCTTACCAGAACAACTGCAGCCTGTTCGCGAGTAACTGTCTGCATAGGTGCAAAACTTGATGTACCGGTGCCTGTCATAAATCCAAGAGCGTAAACGGAGCAAACGGCATCATAATACCAGTCATCCGAACTTATATCGCTAAAACCTATATCTGAAATTTCGGTTTCTTCAGATTTTGTAAGACGAAGAAGAATTGTTGCAAGTTCTGCGCGGTTAAGAGATGCCAGCGGATTAAAATTACCATTTTCATCTCCAACAAAAAGTCCGGCACTGACGGCTTTTTTTACCCCCTCTTCCGCCCAGTCGGAAATGGAGTCGGTGTCGTTATATGTAAGTGTGATTTCTTCGGAAGTTTCAGGGGCAGGTTTTTCCGTTTCCTCTTTTACAGGTTGGTCATTTTCGGTTTCGGGCTTATCCTTTTCTACCGGATCGGGTTTTTGTGAAGGACGGACGGAGATGCCGCCACCGCCGCCCTGATATGCAGCGGCAACTGAAATGTCGAAAGGCACAATTCGGACAATTGACGGATAAGAATTTTCGTTGTCTTTATATATTTTTACTGTATGAGTTCCGGCTGCTGCAGGAGTAACTATTGCGATGCCATTTTCATTTGTGGAATATTTTATTCCGCCAATTTCAACAGTTGCACCGACAATCGGAACTGTCAGGTTCTGCGAGGTTGCATAATCAAAATATGTTCCTGTAACCGTTATGCTGAAAGGTGTATTCTGGGTGAAAGCTGTTGCGGAAAGAGTATGCGAGGGGATAAGCGTGCCGGGGGCAAACATTCCGTAGTAGAGGAGAATTTCATCTCCTTCAGATAAGGAAACGGTGTCTGCAGAACCGGAAAGTTCTGCTCCGTTAAGGACTGCAAGCCAGCCGTCCCAACCGCCGAATTTTCCCGCTGTTTCCAAGTTGATGCTTTTAATATATGCACCATATTCACTGTCTTCTATTATATACGGAACAAAATTTTCGTCAAGTGCTTTTTTGATTGCGTCAATAAGTTTAAGGTCATAGCCTTTTACACTGACCGGAACATTTAAAACTGTTGAGTGAGACCCCTCAATTCGCACATTAGCATTTATAGTAGAGCAAACCTCTGTGGACGAGAGACGAAGAAATACGCTTTCTCCGGATGCGATGTCACCACAGGCTATAAGTCCCTGCTGGGTTGCCATAAGGTTTTCATCTGTGGACCCTGCCTCCCAGGTGAGCATGCCGCTATCTAAAATATAGTCTGACAGAACTTCTGAAAGAGAACGGTCGTTTTTAATGAATCGTTCGTCTTCAAGTAACCCTAAGGTTGAGAGGGCAAAAATTACAGATTCAAGAGTGTTTGAATTTTCAGTTCCCCAACTTGCGAATCCTCCGTTTTCCAGTTGCTGACCGGCAAGGTAAGACACTGAAGAAGAAATAATATCAGCGTGTTCTGCTTGGTCCAAAACCAGAAGAGCGAGAGCCGTAATATCAATATCGGGAGTCGCTATCTGCGGAGCAGAAGGATCAAATGGAAGATAGCCGAAAGCTCCTTCTTCTGTTTTGAATGTGTTAATCAGGGCTGAAATTGCAAGGCCGCGGTTGTATGGTTCCCTCGCGGCATCAAGGGCAAGAATGGAATAAATCTGCTGATTGGGATATGAACCGAAAAGACCGGTGTCCGGATTTTGCATTTTTGCAAGCTCATCTGCGATATCGCGGTCCCATACATTGTGGACATTTTCACCCATTGCTGTAAGCCCGAAAATTATACCGGCATAATCGGTAGCGGTTGCAGTTTCTCCGAGAGTTTCGGTTGTCCATTCGGGAAGTGTGTAATCAGAAAGGTCTGCACCCACGCCGTAAAGTGCAACCACATCCCACCAGGAAGTGAGAGAGGGGTTTTCGTCGTAGTATGCTTTTATGGTGTTAAGATAATCTGCCAATAACTCCGAACTGTCCTCGGGCGAAGTGACCGGGTCCTGACTTGAATCCTGAGAGGGGAGCTGAGTGCTATCTTCTGCAAATGCAGAAAAAACAGGCAGCATAAACACCATAAGGATGATTGCCGTGAGCTTCATTAGTTTGTAGTTCATAAAATTTCCTCCTGTATAAAAAAATAAGCCGTTATGCAAAAGCATAAACGGCATAAACACACAGCAAAATTACTGTGTGATAATTAACCAATTCTGTCTCTCGCAGAAATTACAGGTCTGTTACCCAAAAAGGCATTCCGACTTTTACGGTAGCGGGACTGCGAAGGATTTGCACCTTACTTTCCCTTTTTCGGTAAAATATGTAGTTTTTTATTTTAATTTTTCGGCTAAAAGCCTTAAGGCTTTGCCTCTGTGACTGATGGCATTTTTTTCATCCGCAGACATCTGAGCAACTGTCTTGCCCATGTCGGCAATATAGAATACGGGGTCGTAGCCAAATCCGTTTTCGCCAATGGGCGATAAGTTGATCTCTCCCTCGCAAAAGCCTTCTGCCTCTATGATTTTTCCGTCCGGAAATGCCATACAAACCGATGACACAAACCGTGCGGAACGATTGTCGGCGCCCTCCATATTCTGAAGCAGCTTTTCGCATCTGTCGGCGTCACTGCCTTCGGCGTATCTTGCCGAATAAATTCCGGGTGCACCATCCAAAAAATCAACCATAAGGCCCGAATCGTCAGCTATTACAGGCATGCCTGATGCCTGCATAAAAGCAAGGGCTTTGATTTTTGCATTTTCCGCAAAAGTTTTGCCCGTTTCCTCAGGGTCAATGTCAAGCCCGATGTCTTTGGGTGACACCGTTTCAAACCCGAGAGGGGAGAGGATTTGCGAAAATTCGCGGATTTTCCCTTTGTTTCCTGTTGCAGCCAATACTTTCATATGTTTACTCCACAGAAATTGTATAGTAATATACCGGCTGACCACCGCTCTGAAGCATAACATCGCAGTCGGGATATTTTTCAGCTAACATATCGGAAATTACCTGAGCGTCTTCCTCTTTTACGTCACTTCCGTAATAAACGGTAATAACGGAAGAATCATCGTCATATAAGTCGTCAACAAGAATTGAAATTACTTCCGACATATCTGTGCCGGTAGCGACAATTTTCTTGTCGGACAGACCGATAAGATTGCCTTCTTTGATTTCAAGTCCGTTTGACGAAGTATCGCGTACAGCATAGGTAACAAGACCTGTCTTAACCATGCCTGCCGCTTCCGTCATAGCTTCGGCGTTTTCACTTGCGTCAGCATCGGGATTTAAGGTTATTGCAGCAGTAATACCCTGCGGAACAGTCTTTGTAGGGATAACGCGAACGTCACAATCCACAAGGTCTGCAGCGGTTTCTGCGGCAAGGATAATGTTTGAGTTGTTGGGAAGAACGTAAACAACTTCAGCGTTTACGGCGAGAATTCCGTCGGCAATGTCGCCTGCGCTGGGGTTCATTGTCTGTCCGCCCTCGATTATTTTCGCAACGTCAAGCTCGCGGAAAATTTCCGAGAAACCTTCACCGCTTGATACAGCTATCATAGCGTAAGGCACTTTTTCTGCAGGGGCAGATTCCATTTCTTCGCGAAGATTTTCGCTGTGCTGATAACGCATATTGTCAATTTTAATATTGATAAGTCCACCGAGCTTTAATGCAGCCTGAAGCACTGTACCGGGATTGTCTGTGTGAATGTGAACTTTCACAACGTCAAAATCCTCAATAACAAGCATACAGTCGCCAAGGGGAGAAATTGTATTTCTGAATTCCTCAACCGATGCTTCAGTGTTGGTTTTTTCAATCAAAAACTCTGTGCAGTAGCCGAAAGTGATTTCTTCTTCAGCAAGAGCAACTTCACCTGCGGGAGCAGATGATTCGGAAACTTCTTCTGTTTCCACCATAGCACCTGTGGAAAGATAAGTGTATATACCCTCGAGAACCAGATACCAACCCATACCGCCGGCGTCAACAACGCCTGCCTCTTTGAGTTTGGGAAGAAGGTCGGGGGTGCTGTCCAGTGCAATTTTTGCACCATCTACGGCAGCTTTTGTAACTTCTACAATATCGTCACATTCTTCTGCACATTTGAGTGCTGCATCTGCACCACCGCGTGCAACTGTAAGAATTGTACCCTCGGTGGGTTTCATAACTGCTTTATAAGCAGTGTCGGATGCTTTTTTAAGGGCATTTGCCCAAACCTTTGCAGAAATTTCGCCTGCGGATGTAAGCTCGGATGAAAGTCCCCTGAAAAGCTGGGACAAGATTACGCCCGAGTTACCACGCGCCGATTTTAATGTGGCAGAAGCAATTTTGCCGCTTAAAACTATCGGATCGATATTTTCGTCAGCAGACAAAACTGCGTTTCTTGCACCTGTCATGGTAAGGTGCATATTTTTACCTGTATCACCGTCCGGAACGGGGAATACGTTAAGTTTGTCCAATGTTTCCCTGTTGTTTCCAAGAAGATTAGCGGCGGAAACAATCATTTCGGAAAATACTTTACCGGTTATAACCATTTGTTGTTTCCTCCAAATTAATCTACTATTTTAACAGTTTCAACATGAACGTTGAATTTGCCGACTTCAACGCCGGTAAAATGTTCAAGCTGATATTTAACGCTGCTTCTGATGCTGTCACTTACGGTGTGCATATTAATGCCGTAAGTTGTGGCAATGTGAAGGTCAACGGAAAGCTTACCGTTTTCCGATTTAACCTTAACGCCTTTTGAAAGACTTGAAATATTGTTGGGGTTTAAAACCTTTCCGCCGTTACCGGCAGTAAGACCAACAACGCCGTAGCAACCTGTCGCAACATTTGCAATTATTTTAACTAAAACCGAATTTGCAATTCGTATGTTTCCTCTGGTAGTGTCTATGTTTATAGCCATAACAACTCTCCTTTCAATCGGTCATACCTACATACATTATA